>JAJZCR010000132.1 GCA_021851715.1 Planctomycetota bacterium | reverse complement strand
GCTGCCAACGGGCTTCAATTTGCTTATCCAGCGGACTGGGCCGGGCCACTATCTTGTCCTTGGTGCCACCGCCACTACCACGTAGTTCTTGGTGTTCAAGAAGACAGAAGTGTCCGTGCTGGGGTTTCTTGTCAGTGTGGCGCTGATCAGGTCCTCGGGCCCGGCACCGGCGCTGCCGCTCCAGTATTGATTGGTTGTGGCATCCGTCACGGTCACGCTGCAACTCGTCGCTACTTGCCAATAACCGGTGATCAGTGGCGTAAACGTCAACGTCGCACCCAGATACGCGGCAGAGTTTATCCCGACGCATCGGGAGGCTGATGTAATCAGTATAGCTGTTGGCCGGCGGCGAGCCAAACGTGTCAGCCTGCAACGCTTTGTATTGCACTTGCGAAACCGACCAATCGTAACTGGCTGAAAGCTGGCCTTCCGGCACACCCGACGGCGGCGTGCAGCTGGCGAGAAGGGTGCGGTGTTATGGTTGTGTTTGAGCAACGTGTTTCTTGGCGACTTTCGCCTGCTGTTCCACCCGCTTAACCAACCATGTATTGGCCTTCATCCACTGCTTGTTGCCTTTCATCGATTGGACCATGAACCAATCGTCCACCGCGGCCATTCGCTGTCGCGCCGAGATTTTGAACGCATGGAAGCTCGCAAATTTCCCAGCAGCCACGTCCCGCGCCAGGCCATCGAACGCCGCCGCCTCGCGCAAACTATTCTCAACGTTGAGCTGGTATGACGTGGCGCTGGCCCGTGGGACAGACATCTGTGTAGCCCAAGAGTCCAGCAGCCACCGGCTATGGACTTTTCGGAAGTGGTACGCAAATGACGGGAACGGTATAAACTTGCCCTTGTTGTACCAGAGCACGCCGACGATGGCCTTGTCCCCGTTTATCCGCAGTGATTTCGGGTTCAGCCGCTGCAAGATGTGCAAGAAAACTTCCGGCGAAGGGACGAGGTGTGGCCAAGGATTTACACCAAATCGTTTTTCTACCAGTGTGGTGCAGCCTTGCGCTGCGATGGCCCGCGCGGCAAAGGCAACATAAAAAGGCTCCGGTAGGTGGTGGCCCTGGTAGCAGAGTTTTCGCGCGGCCGCGAGGTTGCGGCGCTCAACCGCTGCGGCGATCTGCGTGAGCGTCGCGATTGGGCCCGTGACGGGGATCTGATTGGGTGGGAAGGGCGGAGCCGGGGAAGCCCGGGTGACTCCCGGTTGCCCATAGCGATGCACGCTTTGCACGTACTTCCATTGGGGCAGCATTCCTGGGTGGATGGAGACCCGAAGGATGGGGGAACGGAAAATGGAAAAATCAGTGAACTTCCCTGAGGGCACCCCAATATACCTTTCAACATAAACGTAAAATGTTCCCCGCCTGGCCCCGGCGACGTATTGGCGGAGGCTGAAGTGCTTGTTTGCCGCCATGCCAGGTTTGAGCGCGTGCGTTGAAATCCGAGATGGCACGCGTAGGCGAGCCACTGGGGTGGCCTGAATCGGCTTGCCAGTGGCGTCGAAGACAAAAAGCCTCCACACACCCAGTGGGCCCCCGTGCACCAAGGAGGCGTTCACTCGACCTCGGTTTGTAACGGTTGCAACTACGGCGACGTCATGCGGAGAGGGGGTGATTTCCATCTTGATACCATCCCGGCTGCTCGGATACCTGACCGTCCTCGCCGCAAGTGGCAGGCCACCGAGCCCCAAGGCCAAAAGGCACGCAACGACTTGAGCTACCTCGCGGCGAACAAGGTTGGGCAGGAAATGAAAGAGGTCCATAATTATTTCTCCTATTGAATGTGTCACAATGGTCTTGCCAGCGCGGCGGCTGGTTACAGGATCCGGAGCAATATTCGCCGCCCAGCGGAGGAAGCCAGCCACCATCTCGGATTGCTGGGCCAGCGGAGCCAGGGATTTGGTCGGGCTGCCAGCAGCATTTGCTATCTCCGTGTAAGCTGCGCATCGACACTCGCTCGCGCATCTATTAATCGGCTCGAGGGCCGATTTTTATCGCCTGTGCAAACGAGCAGATCAAAATAGCCAAAAATGCTATCACGGTGAGCGGCGCACCGATGCCGACAGTCATACCTGGGGACGCAGCCAACACCGCCGTCAGGCTGGCTTGTAAAAAACCCACCGAGGCGAGCACCGGTCCCAGAAATCGCGGGGGCCGCCAAGGTGAGACGGCTAGCCACGCAAGGGCCGCTGCCGCAAGCGCCAAGGGCACAACGGCCCAACCTGGGAGAAAAACGCCGACGATATCCATTGTAACGTTCCAGCCGTTTATCCAGAAATGTGCGGTCAGGGAAGGGGGCATGTCGACACCGGGCGCGTTTCGGCCACCTTGTATGGATGATCCTGACCACTCGCTCCACGGCATGAACGCCGCTGCGTACACGAGGCCCGCTGCGACGGAAACACAAACCGCCAAAATGCTTTTCAGATTAATCATGGGCCACCATTATAAAGAAGAAAAATCACGACGCCCCAAAAATGGCGGCGGAGACGCTCGCGGGCCGTCCCCCTAGCCGAGGAGGAGAGATGCGTGGGCCGTCGGGCCTTCACGGGACCGGTGACCAATCCGGATCCTCACCACCCCCGGAAATCGTCTCCCCGATGTTGCTGTTCCACACAGGTAGTGCAGAGAGGTCACTTGATTCCGGTGGCGTTGACGGCACCTTCGCCGAACTCACAAGGGAGAACCCGAGTTTGCCGTTGTCTGCTTGCGCCGTCCATCCCCAATCCATTTTCGAGAGGGGAGCCCATATCGGGTTTGGCGACACGGCCGGCATGAACAGTAAGTCATGTATGAACGCTTCGCTTATGGCGACGTTCACCGTTGACCAGGCCCCCGGACCAAAGCCTGAGCCGGTTATGGGCGGATCGATCGGCAAACTCGGCGCATCGGAAGTATACTCGTAGGCAAGGAGGCCGTCTGAATTATATGCGAAACTGAGGAGTCCATAGGGAAAGACCGTATCCAAGATGGGTGCAGGTAGTTGGGTGGATGGCACTGAGAACCCGAAATTCGTCGTCGTATTATTATTTGAGTTGTACTGTTCCGTCGTCTCTGTAACGATTGTAACGGTCTGCACGGTATTTAGGTCGGTAGTACCGCCGAACGGCGAAGCGGGGACACTGAAATTAAACTGGATTCCCTCATTGGAGCCATCCGCGAGGTATAGAATCGGAATCTGCCCGTAGTAGATCAGGGTGATCGGGTCCGGATAGGATGCCGTGTAAGTCGGACTCGGCCGGTAAACGTTGAATGTCACCGGCGACGCCAAAACCTGGTCACCGCTAAGGGTCCCAGAAAGCGAAACCTGTTCATTTTCGGTGCTGCCGCTGTCGGTGTCCATCCAGTAAAATGTCAGCAGCGGCTGGGTTAGATTGGCGGCGGTAACCGGTGTGACTGCAGCGGTGCTGGGTTTTGAATAATCAATATTAGTAGTCTTCGGCCCGCTGTTGACAGTCGAGTAGCCAGCAATTATTGATCCCGGTACCGTCCATTGGAGTGCCATATCACCGGGTCCGTAACTTGCGGTTAAAGGTATCTGCTCACCGACGCAAACGTTCAAATTGATCCCACCCGTGACCACGGGCGTGCCGACGCCGATAGACAATGTCCAACTCGTCTCATCCTCCGGCCCTGCGTTACTGCTGCCGGTCCAGTATTGATTGGTTGTGACATCCGTTACGGTCACACTGCAACTCGTGGAAACTTGCCAATAGCCCGCGATCAGCGGCGTAAACGTCAATGTCGCTCCCGAACTTGCCGAAGGCTGCGCAGGACTGATGGAAGCAGTATAGCTATTCGCCGGCGGGGAACCAAATGTGTCCGCCTGCAAGGCCTTGTATTGCACCTGCGAAACCGACCAATCATAGCTGGCTGAAAGCTGGCCCTCGGGCACACCCGACGGCGGCGTGTAATAGGCACTGAGGCTGGCCGTGGCGGGGCTATTTACTTGCACCAGGCTGGGTGAAAATGATCCCATGTTCGCCGTTACCGAAATCGGCCCGGCGTAAGTGGGAGCCGCAAGCACAATACGCACGGCCAGCACCAGTACGCACGCCAGCGCCACCATCAGGCCAAGTAACAGCATATACCCGTTGCGTGATCGTTGTCCATGTCGGCCAGATGTTGCCTTGTTGTTATTCATGTCCCATTTCTCCTGAATTGGCTTGTAAATCACCATCTTTTTCCATGAAGGCCCGCAAGCCCTTCCAGCCCTTGAGCCGGGCGCGAAAAGCCTGGTTCATCTTGTGATCGAAAACTTTACGGTCCTGGGCTGTCCAAATATCCAGATGCCAGCGCCAATTGGCCAGCAGTTTTGCCGAGGCATGGTGAGCTACGGCGTAGCGGTAGCACAGCAGTCGGGCCAGCCGACGGTGAGCACCGCCACCTGCACCGAAAGCCTGCCGGGTGGCTTGCCATACGGCCATCGCCGGTTGCAGGTCATTCGCCGGGTCCACCGGCAGTTTCGGCGGAAGATAGCCCACCCCACCCATGTCCGCCATCGGCTTACTCGTAAACAGATCCGGCTTAACCATTTCCGGGTCAATGAGCACCGCCTGCACAATGGTGTCCAAGCTGGCGTTGCGATCCAGACGGATCATGTACTGGCCCGGCCCAGCCAGCAGGAACCGCAAGTACACCCCACCCCAGAAATCCACCACCCGCCCCTCGGCCAGCGGTTGGCTCCGCATGGCCCACCGTGCCCACGCCAACGCCCGATGATTGGTGGGAAACGTGCGGGCGCTCAACGGCTGATTGGTAGCCGCTTTACCGAAGATGCTGGCAATGGAATACACCTGTGCTACATAATCCCGCTGGCGATTGGCTCCGGCATGGCCATCCTTGTTAAAAAAGTACAGGCTCACCCGCCACAGCCCGGCCTTTTTCAGGTGTACCCGCACCCACACATCCGGCCCCTGGTAAGGAACGGGGTAAGTTTCGCCGTGGTCATCCCAGGTGGTCTCCCGGCGGTAGCCGAGCTGGGGAATGTAAAGACTGCGGGGGTTATTCGCATCCTTCCACTGCTCCCATTCGCGCAGGCAATCGCCGGACCCATGATGCGGGCCGATGAAGCCGGAAACGCTGGAAGCATAATCCCGGCAGCAGACATGAAAATCCAAATCCCAGTGGGCGCTGCACAGCACGGCATATTCCCGTCCATACCGGCCGGTCCAATCTCCTTCGGTGGCCCAATCATCCCGCAGGAATGCCGCGTAAGGAAAATGGCTGGCGTGAGCGAATGTGGCGGCGGTGGATAATGCCGGCAGCAGAGCGGTGAGCCGCTTCGCCGTCGGTGCTGCGGCGGGCCGGGGAAATCTCGAAGCCCGGCTGGAAGACAGCTTTATCGGCGATGCGGAAGCACGTACCGGATGGCGGGCTTGGATAGGCTTGTCAAACGCCCAGACGCCGGAGCCGTAATAGCTCACGAGCATAATCTGCTGGAGCGGATTGTGGCGCGGGTCCCGATGGCTATCGGGATTGTCTCTCGTCCGCCGATGGCGGCGGTGGTCGCCTGCGGCGGCGGACGGCACGCTGATCGGGCAAAAAGCGCTTACATACCCGCCGTTTTTTGGATTCGCCGGATTGCCCGCGAACCGGTAGGACCGCCGCGTGCGTGGATTGAGCACTTCAAAGCCGTTACGCCAGGTGCCAATCCAAAAATTGCCCTGTGCATCCTGGGCCAGGGCGGTGATATGATCGCCGGGCAATAATTCGGCCAAAAAGCGTGGAGTTGGCCTTCGGAAATATCGCGGCGGCTGCCACAGGCCCAGCACCTTGGCGGCATAATCCTGGCCGCGCTGGTAGCGGAAGCTGGTGCCGTCATTTTCGCTTACCGCCAAGCCCCAATCCGTGGCCACCAGCACCCGATTGCGCCCAATGATCCGTACCGCATTGATCAACTTGCCCGGCAAGCCGGAACCGAAGGGGCGAATGGGCAAGTGCCACGGGCCTTGGATGATGCGCCAAGTGTACTTAATTTCGCGGTCCGATTTGTAGGAAAGAAAAGATTTGAGGTTGACGTGGGCGGTGGCCCGCGGCATGCCGATGGCCAGCCCGCCACACTGGGTGCCGACAAACGCCCGGCCACGGGAATCAAAGGCGACGGCATCCGGGTTGGGCGGTAACTTGTTGAATTGCCGGGGCGGCCCACCGGCGGTGGTAATGTAATGCCAGGTATGGGTGGCATAACGCGGAATGGGGCGGGAACGCCGACCAACATTGCGCCGAGCCGCCGGAATTATCCCGGTGGCCATGCCCCTGCACTGGTAAATGCTGATGCCGTTTTCGGTGGCGATCCAGATTTGATTGGCGGATTTATCAAAGGCAATGGTGTAAACATGGCAACCCAATGGGCCACCGACGATGCCGTAATGTTTCCATTTCTTACCGTTGA
>JAJZCR010000059.1 GCA_021851715.1 Planctomycetota bacterium | reverse complement strand
TTGGCAATGGTCTTCAAGCTCTGCCAAAGCGCTGAGCGCGGCTTTCAGACGCTCAACGGCTCACCATTGATCGCCGATGTGCTCTCAGGCGTTGTGTTCGAAAATGGAGTCAAAAAACAAGCCGCCTGATTTGGCCAATCCACAACATTTGACAATAGCTCCCTGCCGGGATTGGTAATAATTCTGCCGCGTCATACCCACCATCCGACACAGCATTCTTATCCCACCGGGCCAGGTCCCTGCGGCCCTGTGGACCGCTTCCCATCGCACTTTTTTTTAAAGCTCTCTACATCCTGGCCCAACTGCTCGCAGGCCAGCTTCAAAAATGTCGCATGCAACACATTCTCCGCCTGGGTCTTTCCCAACGCCTGCTCCAACTGCGCTACCTGCTTTTGGTAGGCACTTATCCGATCTGGTTCGTCCGGCTTTTCCACCCGTACCACCTTCGCCTGTAAATGATTCCTACCGTAGTGTTTTATCCATTTCTGCACCGTTGTCGCGCCGGGAATCCCGTGATGCAACCGCGCCCGGGTAATCGAATCGAATCGGCCATTCTCCAACTCGTCAACCACCTGCCTTTTGAAGCACTCACTATACCGCTTGATTATACGTTCACGCATCCTAAACTCCTGATATTGCCGTTGCCAAAAGTGACAACCTATATCAGGACGAGACACCGTCGTCGTGCTCCCCCCGTCCGTCCTTCGTGTCTTCGTCACTTCGTGTTTCAACGCCGTTATCCCCCCCCATGCCGCACCTACCACGAAGTATGCACTGCCCGCCGTAGTGGGCCTGCGCCCCAATAGCCCGGTGGTCTTTGACAATTAAATACGTGCCCCGCCGTAGCGTCGCTCTGCCCCCGCGCAGCGTGCCATCCCCCTGACTCCTGGCCCCTGATTCCTCGCGGCCAACACCCCAGGGCCGCCAACGGCCTTCCAGCAACTTCAGCCCATTCCAGTCCCTTGCCCGGCTCTTCGCCGGAGGTTGACATCCCTTCGCCCGCCGTTGTGAAAACCTTGGCCAACGTGGCCAACCTGGCCAACGTACCCCAAAACCCCAACAAAATGGCCCATTTTTCAACCCGGCCACCTTGGCCAACCTCCCCTCTTCTTGGCCAACGTGGCCAACGTACCGCTGTGGCCATAAATTGTGGCCGGCGCCCCACAATTGCCACCCAATTCCCCTATTTCGGCTTGCGGCACCAACCCCAAAAATAATAGGGATTAAAAGGGATCCCACGATCGTCAACCAGGCGACGGCTTCGCCGAGATTGCGCAAAAGTTTCCGGTGTCGCCGGGCCGGCGGTACACCTTGCGTCTTTATTTCGAGGCCACTCACATGCGGCTCGAGCACACACACCCCGGCAAACCTCGCGGGTATTCAAGCCTGATGATCTGGGTGTATTGGCTGCACACCAACGCTCACGTATGGGTGGTCAACCAGCAGTCGGACACTGTCGGCTGGACCGAAATGCATAACGCCCGGTTCGCCTATTATCAGTTGCCCAAACCATACCAGGCACCTAAAGGCACCATTGCCGCCGTTATCACGATAAGTCTGACCACCAATGCCGCCCACGATCTCCCGGCGGTCTATGTGGATGACGTGGAAGTGGTCCAAGTTCCGAAATAGCCCTGGCGGAACCAAGGTGAGATAGACGGGATGGCCCGGCATGCCTTTAACTTAGGCCATAAATCGCAGTGCAGCAAACACCGCCAAAAGTTGCGCTGTGCGGATTGTCGGTACTCGGTTGGCGGGCGGCGATCCAGTGCTACGCGATGATTGGCTCTTCCAGTTGCGGGCGTGGGTCAACGACGATGGCACGCGGATAAAAGATAAAATTGGCCGGCGTGCGGTTTTTGGCCGAATCTCGACCATTGTGCTATACTTCGTTGGTTTTCGTTTTGGTTCTGGAACACCACGGATGCAAGGCTCATGATCTCCAGCCGACGGCGGTTTAAGGAATTTCGCCAAAAACTTAAGCAGGGTCTGCTCAAGGGGGACCGCCTCATCGACCCGGAGGCAAAACGCGATCCACCCCCCGATATCGGCGGGCGGCACAGCTCATTCTCCGGCGAAAAACATACCTTCAAGTTCACCAAAGGCCGCCTTCTGAGCGAATACCGCCTGATGCTGCGCGGCTACTATGGTTCCGTGGCTATTTTGATGGGCGTGGTGCTCATTACCTCTCTGGCCGCGATGGTTCCGCCCTATATTCTCAAATTGCTTATCGACGATGTATTCCGAGGTCGGCCCCTACCGTTGGCAGTCATGCTCCGTCATGATGCCTTGGGGCAATGGCTGAGCAAAACGCCCCTCCACGGGCTTTTGTTTCTGACTCTGGTGTTGATTACCGCTGAGGTGCTTTCCATTGCGGCCTCCTGGGCCCGCATGCTGGCCACCCAGCGGCTGAATTTCAGGCTCTCCGCCACACTGCGACAGCGACTGCACAATCATCTCTCCACATTGCCCCTGGCCCAGCTTGCGGATTACCGCACCGGCGGCATCATCAGCCGCATCATGAGCGATACCGATCAGGTCGTGGGCGGCGTACAAAATGCCATTATCAACCCCGCCTCCTCGAGTTTCCGCGTGCTGTGCATTCTGGCTATTTTGATTGCCACGGACTGGAAGTTATTTCTGGTGGCCTTGGCGTTTATTCCGCCGGTGATTGCCATTCACTTCTGGCTTTTCAAGCGGCTGCGCCCCATGTGGCGCAATATTCAGGATGATCGCAGCGTGCTGGCGGCCCGGGTCAGCGACATGTTTGCTGGAATACGCGTGGTGCGCAGCTTTCGGCGGGAACGCAGCGAGCACAAAGAATTCGCAGCCCGCCAGAACACCATGGTGCGCAAGCAGTATTACACTTCCGTCCTCGGCCGGATGCTGGCCACCGGATGGTCGGTTTTTGTGCCGGCCATCGGCATCGTCATTATCTGGTACGGCGGACAACTGGTGCTGAAACATCAACTATCCATCGGCGACCTGGTGATGTTTGAAACCTATTCCCTGATGCTGTTGGGACCCATTACCCAGATGATTGAATCGCTCCAGAATCTCCAGCAGAACATGGGGGCGCTGGACCGCGTGTGTGATGTGCTTTCGCAACAGCCGGACATGCCCGATTCCCCCGATGCCAGGCCCATCCACCGCTGCCGTGGAGAGTTGGAATTACGGCATGTGAACTTCGGCTATACGGCCGCGCAAACCATTCTCCATGATATCAGCCTGCACGTACCGGCCAGGAGTACCTTGGCCATTGTGGGACCCTCCGGCTCAGGCAAGACCACCCTGGTGAACTTGGTAGCCCGCTTTTTTGATGTGCGCAGCGGAGCCATTCTGCTTGATGGCGTGAATATCCGTGAGATTCGACGGCAGGACTACCGCCGTCTTTTTGCCATGGTCTTGCAGGATATTTATCTTTTTGACGGCAATATTCTGGATAACATCGCCTTTGGGCGCAAACATGCTACACCGGAGGAAATTATGGACGCGGCCAAAAAAGCCAACGCCCATGATTTTATTATGAATCTGGAACAGGGGTACCAGACCCAGATCGGGGAACGCGGGGCGAAGCTCTCCGGCGGCGAAAAGCAGCGCATTTCCATTGCCCGGGCCATTTTGGCCAATCCCCAAATCCTGATTTTGGATGAAGCCACCAGCCAACTGGACACCCGCAGCGAACGGTTAATCCAGCATTCCCTCCAGGACCTTATGGCCAGCCGCACGACCCTGGTCATCGCCCATCGGTTAAGTACCGTCATCAATGCCGATTCCATCGCAGTGCTTTCCGAAGGGAAAATTATTGAACAAGGATCGCATCAGGAACTTCTCGACCAACGGGGAATGTACCACCTGATGTTTACCCAGCAGTTTCAGCAGCACCGCGATCCGGCGCTGGAACGCATCGAATGGGAAACTCTGGAAAAAAAGTAACCGCCGGGATAAACATTTCGTAACCGTTCACGGGCCTGAGTTGTGGGAGCAATGGCATGGGCCGTCCGGCAACATGATCGGCGGCTGCCTGGTACGAGAATGGAGGCGCTGCGCGTGCGCGACTATAGCGTCCAGCGTTTTCCATGCTTTCCGCCGGCGAACTTCGGATCTGCAGCTTACGGCTGCAGATCAACGCTGTGGGCACCATGGGCAGTCAATGCCACCGGCACAACCCACCGCAGATGAGACGGCTTGCACACGGATCCATGGCCATCGGTGCAATACGTATAAAATACACCCACATGCCAGGAACCCGTCAGCAGCTTGATATGATCGGGCCTGGGGCGGAAAACAAAGTTGATGCGGGCATGTCCGCGGGGATCCAGAGATTGCTCCGTGAGAAGATGCGATCCTTCGGTAACCCGCAGAGTGACGGGAATGCCTGGGGTTAAATGGGTTTGAGGGGGCAGTTTCAGGTGGATTTGCAGGGTTATGGCCGACGAAGCCGTTAAAGTGACGGCCCGTTCGGCAATAGCCCCGATGGTGCGGACCTTTTGATGCGGCCGGTGGGAACGTGGCGCTGTCAGGCCCATGATGGCCAGTTCATGCCAGCTTTTGGTTTTGGCATTTATCATCAAGATACGCTGATTGTCGGTATCCGCCACAAAGATCCATCCATCGGCCACACTGAGCCCACCCGGTTCATAAAGTTCCAGCGGTCCGCCGGGAGTACCCGTTCCGGGCTGGCCAGTCCCGACGAAGGTGCGGACCATGTGGGTGTACAAGTTGATGGTGCGCAACTTGTGGTTATACGTATCGGCCACCAGAAGGCGGCGGCCCAGCACCGCCACGCCCAGCGGATGCTGCAGCAACGCCCGGCGGGCGGGACCATCACGATCTCCAAAAGTAAAAAGTCCGTGTCCGACCAGGGTGGAAACGCGCCGGGTTTGCAGGTTGATCACGCGAATGGCACTATTTTCGCTGTCTGCAAAATAAAGGTGGTTATGGTGCAGGCACAGGCCGGAGGGTTGGGCCAATTCCGCCGTGGCGCAGGGACCATTGACCAACCCTTCCGCACCGGTGCCGGCAAAGGCGCTGGCCTGGCGGGTTTGGAGATTCATTTTCCAGATCTGATGCTCGCCGGCCATGGCAATATATAAGGTGTGGCCCCGTGCGGCCAAAGCCCAGGGTGAATTAATTCCCTGCGTTGTTCCCACACCACCGCCGCTAAAATCAAATACTTCTCTGCCGGTACCCAAAATGGTGGAGACCCGCAGCGTATGCAGGTTCACGGCGCGAATCAGGTGGTTGTTGGTATCAGCCACGTACAGCGTCTGACCATCCAGCGCCATGCCCTGGGGCTGGCGGAACTCGGCCTTGTCGGCCGGCCCATTGACCGCACCGGCCTGCCCATTGCCGATGACTGCGAGCAGCCGGGCGTGGCCCATGGCGTTGGGCCAACCGGCGATGACAATGCGATGATGATCGGTATCGGCGATAAAAATGCGGCGGCCACGCGGATCAGCCAGCACCTTGCCCGGAAATAAAAGGCCGCTGGCGGTGATCATGGCATGTTCGCGGGGTAATTGAAGCGGGGCCGCGGCCAATGTGCCATTGGCTTTATCCCGTCGAAGGGTCCGGGCAATGGCTTTCTCCAGCACCCGCCGATTGCCTTCTCCCTCCGCGGACCCCACAATGTGGCCGGAAGCACTCACCAGAACCAATGTGGGCCAGCTATCCACGCCATACTCGTTCCAGATGCGCATGTGTTGATCCACAATCACCGGATGGTGAATGTTGTAGCGCAGCACCGCCTGGCGGATGTTATTCACCGTGCTTTCATTGGTGAACTTGGCGCTGTGTACACCGATGATGATAAACGGTTGACCGGCGAAGTGGTGCTGCAGATCATCCAAGCCGGGCAAAATGTGAATGCAGTTGATGCATCCATAGGTCCAGAAATCAAGCAAAACCACCTGTCCCTTCAACTGATGTTGGAAACTCAGCGGCACGGGGGTGTTGATCCAGGTGAAATCCGCGGGAAAATCCGGTGCTTGCGGATGACCGGCCGCCAGGTTGATTTGCCCGCGGGCCGATGCGATCCATCGGACCATGCACGAGGCGGACACAATCAACCCCATCAGAATGCCGGTGATGATCAATGCCCCGGACCACCTGAAACGCTTGGTCAACCTCGTCATGGGCTAGTTACTCCTTGAAGTACTTTTCGACAACTACCCGATATTACATCTTACTCACCGATCCGGGGTTTGGCTGAATCCCCAGCGTGCGGGACCGGAAAGCTGTTATACTACGGCCATAGGCACGTTGCGATGGCAGCGAATGAAAGGCGGCATGGAATGGGATGTTTTATTCTCCTGATCGGCATTATCTGGCCACGAATTACCCTGGTACTTCTGTGGCTGTTCACCAATTATTCGACCCAGGCCTTCCAAACCTATCTGTGGCCGATACTGGGTTTTTGCTTCCTGCCAACCACCACACTGGGCTATGAACTGGCTAAAAATTGGGCTTCCGGAGGCCAGTTGACCGGCCTGTGGTGGCTGCTGCCGGCATTGGGCCTGCTGCACGACCTTGGCCATACCGGTTGGGCCGCATCCCGCCGTGGCCGCAAGCGCAATACGTAACCTTGCCCGGGCACACCGCTTCATCCCGGCCCTTGCCGGCTGGAGTCGGTGCAGACTTCCCGGGACGTATCACACGATGATCCGCCTGGAGTTACCATCAACGCTTGCTAAGAGCCTGAAGAATTTGCTGATGCACGCGCGGAGCATTGGCCACCCACAGCCACACGCTTTGCGGCAAAATATCGCCGCCCGTCGCAAAGCCGATGTTGCCGGTTCCCAATAGCCGCTGCAGCGGTGTAGACATCAACCGGGCTTCGGTGATGCGACAAAGCCCCACCTGAAAAATTTCCACCTTGGTGGTCCCGCGGATTACGACAATGCGATGGTTCGTCAGCAGATACAACTGACTCAGCCAGTTAATGAGGGCATAAACCCAGCGCACCGCCACCAGAATCCCCGCAACCGACCACAACGACCGTTCATCAAACAACTGCCCCGCCATGCCGGTGCGATCTATAAATAGCGCCGCCAGCAGCAAAACTACCGTCATCCGCATGCTGACGGCCGACACGTACCACAACGACGGTCTTACCATCATGATCACGATTTCATTGTCATGGAGCATTTCCGCATGGTTCCGGCGTACCGTTACTCCCACCGCTTCTCCTGGTGCCGTTTGCCCACACCCCTGATACGCGGTTACGCCACTGGCACGGCCAGGCCGCAGCCGAATCCACCGACCTAAGGGGGTAGAAGAACCACGCGCTATCAATCGGTCCGTTTTCATGCCCTCTATCGTACCATATCTTCTCCCCCAAAGGATAGCCGCCAAATTCCAGCAGCCTTGCACGAATGCCGCCGGGCTGATGACCCGCGTTGAGCCCGGGCCCAGGCCCATACCTCCGGCGGACTCAATACCAGCGGGCCGATGGTCTGCAGCGCAGCAACCCGGTTGTACTCCCGCCATGGGCCGTCATTTTCCAGTCTGCCGTACGGGCTGGCTTAGCCGCGCTGTTTCCCGTGGCGTAGGTTATAATCCGGCCATGACCATCCACGCGTCAGCCTCAAGCGATCTGGAAATGGGGCGCTGGCAACAGCGTTACGCTTCCCCGGAATACGTGTTTGGCACCGAACCGAATTTGTTTTTGCGGTCGTTTGCCCACTGGATCCCTGCGGGCGGGCGCGTGCTTTCGGTGGCAGATGGCGAAGGCCGCAACAGCGTGTGGCTGGCCCGCTGCGGCTACCGCGTCGAGGCGTTTGACGGTTCGTCCAATGCCGTCGAAAAAGCCCGGCAACTGGCGGCCCAGCACCAGGTACAAGTACGGTATGCCGTGGAAAATATCCTGTCCCGCCGGTGGGAAGCCGCCGCTTACGACGGCGTGGCGGCCATTATGATTCAGTTTCTCAAGCCCGATCAGCGCGACCGCGTTTTTGAGTTTATCCAACGCACGCTCAAACCGGGCGGCATTTTGCTGCTGACCGGCTATCGGCCGGAGCAAATTGCCCTGGGCACCGGCGGCCCATCGCAACCGGAACAGATGTACACCGAAGAAATATTGCGCCGGGACTTTGCCTCCATGGAATTGCTGCACCTGCAGTCTTACCAGGCGCACCTGCACGAAGGTGCTTGCCACCATGGCCTTTCCGCTTTGATTGACCTGGTGGCCCGGCGCCGAGAAGCTGCCCAGGCCGGCACGTAACATGCCCGTGCAATACCCGCACCGGGAGCACGCATTATTGGAGATATGAGATGGATGAAATCAACCTGACGTTGGAAAATGTCGAAGCGGTGGTGCAACATGCTTTGCTGCACCAACCCATTACCGACATGCACACCCATTTGTATCCGCCCACATTTGGCACGCCGGTGCCCAATCGCACAGGCCGTACGGACGCCGGGGGCCTGATGCTCTGGGGGATTGATCAGACGCTTGTCTACCATTACCTGGTGGCTGAAGTATTTCGCGTAGTGCCCGCTACCCAACTGCCGTTTGAGGCCTTCTGGAATATGACCGTGACGCAGCAGGCCGACCATATCTGGAATACGCTTTTCGTCCAGCGCACGCCCATCAGTGAAGCCTGCCGGGGTGTACTGACGCTGCTGGAACGCCTGGGGCTGGACCCCAACGAAAAATCGCTTGCCCCCTATCGCCGGTTTTTTAGCCAGCAGGATCCGGATGACTACATCAACCGGGTCATGGAACTGGCCGGCGTGAATTCCATCACCATGACCAACCCGGTTTTTGATGATGGCGAACGCCAACGCTGGCTCAGCGGGGCCAACCATCCCGCGGACCCCCGCTTCAAGGCCGTGCTGCGCATTGATCCCATTTTGCGTGATTACCCGATGGCGGCCCGACGGCTGCATGAATGGGGCTACGCGGTGGAGCCGCAGCCCGATGCCCGCAGCATTGCCGAAGTCCAGCGTTTTTTATGCGAATGGCTGGACCGCCAACAGGCCATTTACATGGCCGTGAGCCTGCCGCCGGAATGGACCTACCCCATCGGCCCGGCCACGACGGATAGCGCCGGTACCGCCGCCCTCGCCGGCCAAACCATGTTGGAACAGGCGGTGCTGCCGGTTTGCCGCCAACGCAAACTTCCCTTCGCACTCATGATCGGCTCGCGATTAAAAGTGCAGCCGCAACTCCGGGATGCCGGCGACATGGTGGGGCGGGCGGATGTCTCTGCGGTCGTGAATTTGTGTCTGCGCCACCCGGACAACAAATTTCTCATCACCATGCTTTCCCGCGAAAATCAGCATGAACTGTGCGTCGCGGCCCGCAAATTCGGCAACCTGATGATTTTCGGCTGCTGGTGGTTCCTCAACAATCCCAGCCTGATTGATGAAATTACCCGTATGCGGCTGGAACTGCTGGGCACCAGTTTCATCCCCCAGCATTCCGACGCGCGCGTGCTGGATCAGCTTCTTTACAAGTGGCCCCATAGCCGAACATGCATTCAACGGGCTTTAACGGATAAATACCGGGATCTGCTGCACGCCGGTCTGCGGCTTACCCAGGCGCACGTACAGCGCGACGTGCGCCTGCTGCTGGCGGACAATTTCAGGGATTTTCTCGTGCGGTAGTTGCCGGTACAATGCCCCGAGGTATCAGAAGAAGGATGGTTATGCCACGCATCTTGTTGTCCACCACGAGTTTCCAGGATACGCCGGGCCGGCATCATCAGGTGCTGGCGGAAAGCGGCTTTGATGTGGTACGTGTCCGCGGCCCGCTGTCTGAAGCACAGTTGCTGGAAATGTTCGCCGACGGTATCGGTTTCGACGGTCTGCTGAATGGGGATGATTACATCACGGCCCGCGTGATAGACGCGGCCATGCCCCGGCTGAAAGTGATCGCCAAGTATGGCATCGGCCTGGATTCCATTGATGTCGCCTACGCCACCGCCCGCCATCTGCCTGTGCTCTTCACACCGGGTGTGAATGAAACCACGGTCGCCGAACATACCATCGGCCTGATGATTGCCGTGGCCAAAGGCTACTGGTTTCATCTGCGGGCGGTTAAAGCGGGCCGATGGGATCGGCAGACCGGTTGCGAACTGTGCGGCAAAACCTTGGGCATCATCGGACTGGGCCGCATTTCCAGGGAGGTGGTCAAGAGGATGAGCAGCTTCGGAATGACCTGCATCGGCTGGGGCAACTACTGGGATGAGGATTTTGCCCGGCAGTACCACCTGCAGCGCGTGGCCGGCTGGGAAGACCTGCTGGCCACCGCGGATGTGGTATCTTTGCATACCAACGCCACCCCCGCCACGCGCGGCATGATCAACGCCAAAACTCTGGCGCTGATGAAGAATGGAGCCATTCTGATTAACACCGCCCGCGGCAGCCTGATTGTGGAAGAGGATGTAGCCGCGGCCTGCCGCAGCGGTAAGTTACGCGGCTATGGGGCGGATGTACTGGCCATCGAGCCGATGCGGCATCCACATATCTTTGAACTTCTGGACAATGTGATTCTTACTCCCCACATCGGCAGCCGCACCAACGAAAGCGTGCAGCGCCAGGGGCTCAGGGCAGTCAATAATCTGGTGAATTTTTTCACCGGCAAGTCGGATTATATTCAAGCCAACCGGTGGTAACCCGGCCGCGCGTCCCGCGTGATGATGGGCACTGTTTTCTGTCCGGGGTTTAGAAAGATGGGAGCGCCGCGTGAGACGGGGGACGGGAGACAACGGGGGTTCGACGCGAGAGGGAGAGGTGCTGGAGGAGCAAGAAGTCAGGAGTCGGCAGCGAGGGGACGAGAGGTTCACCCCGCGGGCTTGGACGAACCTGATTCCAGCCGGCTGGGGCCACCCGGCGGTGGCGCGTACAGACGGCGTGGGCTGGAGGACCCAACCACAGGTGGCGCAGATCAGCGCAGATGTCGTGCAGCCGCCCAATTCGCTGCACCAGCCCCGCCATGGTAATGCGGGGGTTTGCGCCCATCAGTAGGCCAACCACCGGATTATCATCACGGCGCTGGTTGGCGCATAGTCGCCCAGCCACCATTCAAGAGCCAAATCGGGAATCACCCCGGTGGGGGCCGCCACGTACCATCCAATTGCCCTTCCATCATCCTCAGGCTGGGATGATTGGGATGTTTTTTTAGATATTTCCTCAACTCCTGGATGGCCTGGCGGTTCTTGCCCTCGGCGTTTTTGACGCTGGCGTCCAGATACACCACCCGTGGATCAGCCAGGTTCAAATGGCTGGCCGCCAGGTAATCGCGCACCGCCTTCCAGTTGTGTAAAAAATCGAACTCCCAGAACAAGTGGCACACTGCGGCCTCGTCGGTGCCGGGAAAATCTTTCTTGATCGCCGCGTAGTTGGGAATGTTGAGCAGGAACGGTGCCACACTAACGCCTCCGTGCCTCATCGGGACGAACCGGCCGGTTCGCTCCATGGCCCGGACCACGCGTGACCACGCCGCCTGGGCCGGCCCCAGCAGCCGCGCAATCTTGGCGACGCTGTTGGGGCCTACCTGAAGCGCATCCAGAGCCTTGAGTCTTTTTTGGAAAATGGTTTGGGCACGCGCGAGCATTTCGGAATTTATCGCAGCGAGGGTGGCCTGTTGCCGTTTCTGGCGCAGGGCCGCCAGTTTGGCCAGCCACTGCTGATTCACCTTAGCTTTGAGCGCGGCCAAACGCAAACGCAGCACCCACGCGGCGTATTTCAGCAGCGGCGTTTTGGGATGCAGCAACGGTTCCAGCGAATGCGCCTGCTTCAAGGCCGCCGCCGCAGCCTTCCAGGAGGCAATGTCCTTGGCGCTGGGACGTTTCTCACTCGGCGGAAGTGGCAGGTTCGGCTGGGTTCCGGTGTTCCAAGCGATCCCGAGATAGTCAGCGGCGGCAGCCCCGGCAGCGGTCCGGGCGTCTCTTGGGAAGGCTTCTCCGGCCCAGGCGGCCCAGAGCAGCGCGCGCCCGTAGTTCATCAGTACGCCCTCGGCCACGGCGTAGCCAAGAGCCAGCGGGCGAGCCTTCTCCGGAAAACGCTTCTGCAGGAATGATTCAGCCCGAAAGGTATCGTCGGTCACACGGCTGACCAGCCTCTGCGCCTTGTTGAAATAGGGGCGGCTGCCGCCGAATTGTAGCGCCCAGAGCGCGTCGGCACCATCCATCATCAGCCGAAGCGCCGAAGTGAATCCCGGCCGATCCTTGAACGATTTCTCCGCAGGGGTGAGAACCCGCCTGAGGGCGGCCGGGTTGTCGTGGATTTCCGCCCGGGCCGCTTGGTGGGCAGCCGTCAGAGCCGCGTGATCCTCAATCTGCTGCGCGTACGGCTCGGGCAGATAGGTGCCTGCCGCGAGGCGGAGGGACGACGCCTCAAATGCAAACGCGGTTATCAATAGTAGGTATGGCCAGCCGAACGGGCGACAGCGGATAAATAGAATTGTCACGTGAACCTCTTTCACTCAAGCCCCTGGGATCCACGGCATTTGCAAAATGTGCCCCGCACAGTTGCAGATTCCGCTTGCGCACCAGCCCCGGCACGGTAATGCGGGGGTTTGCGCCCATCAGTAGGCCAACCACCGGATTATCATCACGGCGCTGGCTGGCGCATAGTCGCCCGGCCACCATTCAAGAGCCCAATCGGGAATCACTCCGGCGGGGGCCGCCAAGTACCATCCAATTGCCCTTCCAGCATCCTCAGGCTGGGATGATTCGGATGCTTTTTTAGAAACTTCCTCAACTCCTGGATAGCCTGGCGGGTCTTGCCTTCATCGTTTTTAACGTTGGCGTCCAGAAACACCACCCGTGGATCAGCCAGGTTCAAATGGCTGGCCGCCAGGTAATCGCGCACCGCCTTCCAGTTGTGTAAAAAATCCAGTTCCCAGAACAAGTGGCACACTGCGGCCTCGTCGGTGCCGGGAAAATCTTTCTTGATCGCGGCATAGTTGGGAACGTTGCGCAGTTCGGGCGGAAGCGTCGATCGCCCATGCCCCCTGGACAGGTTCCGCCCAAGCCTGTCCTTCGCCTCTCGCACCTGATGCCAGACCCCGACGATGGGACCTATGAGGCGACCAATTTTGGAAATGCTGTTGGGCCCTACCTGCAGAGCGTCCAGCGCTTTGAGCCTCTTTTGCAGCAAGGCTTCTTCCATGGCCAAGCGCCCAGCCCAAACCGCCAAGGTTTCGTTTCGCCGTTGCTGTGCGCCCATACGGGCCAGCTTGGCCAGCCACTGCCGATTCACCCTGGCCTTCAGCGCCGCCAAACGCAAGTTGAGTACCCACGCGGCGTATTTCAGCAGCGGCGTTTTAGGATGCAGCAATGGTTCAGGCGAGTTGTGTTTTCGCAAGGCTTCCGCCGCAGCTTTCCAAGAAGCCACGTCTTTGGCCGCTGCCGCCCTAGCGCCCGGTGGCAGCAGAAAAGCCGGGCCCAACAACCACGGTGGCATAAGCCTTTGATGGGTCGCGGCGGCCTCGGATGGCAAACATAACTGCGTGTTGGCCGCCATCCACTCATAATCGCCCGCCAGCAACGCCACGCCATTGCGCGCATGCATCGGCGTAAATTGCGCCCATAACAGAAACGCTGCCGAGTCGCCGCACTTATGATTGGCATAATAATCCACAAAACCGAAATAACGGGCGAGCGGCAAAGTCTTCTCTGGGAACTTTGTCCGAATGAAGGCCATCGCCGCGTTCATTGCGTGCAGCCCCTGGTTCATATCGGCTGACAGAACACCGTACTGACGGCCGTGGATCTTGCCGGTCATCAGGCGATCGGTACAAATGGCCTGGTAATCGTACCCCAAGAACATCAGCATAACTGCACGACGAAACGTTGGCATCTTTTTGAAGCGCGTCGCCGCAGGATAGAATGCATGTCTGATGGTTCCAGTGCCCTCTAGGAACAATTTGCGAGCTGCGGCGCGGTCTGCCTTTGCGCGCAAATAGTCCCGCAGCACCTGAGACGCGGGCTCGGGCGTGTATGGCGACGGTCCGGTTAAATTTCTGGCGGCGGCCTTGGCGGTAGCTGCTCCGCCAATGGCCGCCAAGACCGCTCCAATAAAGTAAAATCTTCGGTATATCATTGGCAAGTCCTTAAGACGATGTTAGCTCCCCACCTACGAGCTGGCGATCCGCGGTGCCTCAGGTGCCTCAGGCACCCTTCACCCCGGATTCGCGATATACGTCTGAAAATAACACTGGTAGCTCAGTGGAGCCTTCGGAATCAGAC
The DNA here is from genome assembly GCA_021851715.1 of Planctomycetota bacterium. Lineage (GTDB taxonomy): Bacteria > Planctomycetota > Phycisphaerae > WQYP01 > WQYP01 > JABEVA01. The sequence continues at coordinate 11,077 of JAJZCR010000059.1, read as the reverse complement.
GAATGTGCGTCTCAACTGGGCCGGAGGCGACTCCATCATGGTTGGCATCCGGATACACTTCGGCTGTCTCCTTATCGAGCGGCGCTACCGGAACGGCCGTGGCCATTATGCCTTCGTAGGGCGATATGGGCTGCGGAGCAGTGTAGGAATCCGTCACAGAGACTCCGCTTTGGTAATCCTTCGCCCAGGAATCCGATTGTTGCAGGACCTGTTTTTGCGTTGAAGTCAGGCTATACGTATCGCTAACTGACGCATCAACAAAGTCGTCAACGCTCCCACTCACATTGAATACATTTTGCGAGGTTGTGCTATTGGTCGTGGTGAGCGAAGTTGATCCGGAAGTGGTGAAACTAACTGTACCGCTAAAGGTTATGGACATCGTGAGGGTTCCACCTCCGGTTGACGGTGCAACCGGCCCATCATAGGTTTGGGATTGGCCGCCGGGAACGGGTTGTGGTGTCGTACCCGAAGAGACGGTCAGGCTGGCGATCGCATACGAAGTGTTAAAGTTTGTCGAATCCGAGTCTATCAGGCTGCCAGACGTACACTTGATCGTGCCAGTATTTTGCCCGTTGCCCGTAATCGGAAATGTGCTCCATTTCCCATTCGGAGTGTCCGCTTCGGCCTGCGTGGCCTGGTTGGCACCGGTTTCCGCCCAGTTGACCGAGCTGAAGGATATCTCGTTCGCCAAGAGTCCAGCATCGTATTCCGGCTCGGACCACCACAGGTATCCGGAGAAATCGGTTGGCACGTTGTGCTGCGCGTCGCCCAAATTATTAAGAACCAGCGGCACCCCATTGTAACCGTCATTCGGGCTGAGGTACGCTCGCACCAGGATGTTTTCCACGGTGATCGGCAACGTCGGCAGTCCGCTAAGCTGCACTGCGGTGGACGGGTCCGGGCCAACCATCGCGTAGGCCGAGGTCTGCCGGGGAAGTGGCCCGTTGGGTGCGTTCTGGCTGATATCCTGTACGGTAACATGCTCGTTTCCAATTAATTCAAGCCATTGGTCAGCGGAGCCAAGCTCGATGGGGACAGCGTCGGGTGTGGCTTGCACCGTTACGTCGCCTGTCCCTTCAATCTGGACGGGCAGGGACGAAAGTGGGTTCGGAATTTCCTGCCCGTTGTGGAAATATTCCACTTGCAACGAATTGGCGTTGCCGCTGCCGGGCGTGTAGCCGCTGGCGCTGGCCTGGCACGTACATACGCCCGGCGCTGCGGGCGTAAAGCTCGCCGAGGCGATGCCCAGGGAGTTGGAAATGGATGGAGGATTGGTGGTTTGCTGGTTGCCGGAAGCGTCGCTGAAGGTAAACGTTACCGGCACGCCCTTTTTGCCGTTGGAGAGCTTGGCACTAAAATCAATCGCGTCGCTATACACAACCACATTATAGCTGGTCTGGGTGTTGGTGGCGGTAACGGTAATTGATGGACCAGTACCCTCGTTGGCGGGGGCGGGATTGCCAGCCACCGCCAGCGTGGCGGCTGCGGCCAGCCCTGAAAACAGCATGACAAATGCCAAGGCCAGGGCCGCCACGGTGGCGGCCAGTGGTGGCCGTACTGAATGTTGGTCGGGCCGGACGGCCCGGCGCGGCGACTGGCCGCATTGGCTTGGGCGGATGGTTGGGGTATCCATTATTTCTCCTTTGCTGATTAAAAAAACTAATTTTTAGCCGATGGCACACGGCCACCGGAAATTTTCCCAGAATTTCACCAAGCCCCGGGATGGTCGAACTCGTCCACCACGGAATCGCGAAAATAGTCCGCATGGGGCTGCACCCCCGGCGGCTTGCCGCAGGCACCGGTCAGGTACGCCTGCACAAGATAACGGTCCTCGAGTGATGTAAACCGCGGGCCGCCCTGCCAGCGCAAATTTTTCTCGACCAGCCGGGCGGGAAAATAACCGCAGGCCGTCTGGCAGGCCTCCCAGCGGTGGAAAAGGCCAATGTGGTAATAACAGCGGCCTAAATCGGCTTGTAGAGCATGTTCCACGTGGGTGTTATCCAAGTTAGCCTTAACGGTACATTGCACCGACAACTCGCGGGCCAGCAGGGTGTAATCCAACTCATCGAAGCGTGCCCAGAGGGCCGGGTCGCGCCGCAGAATGGTTCGCAGCCGACGGACAACGGCCGTAGCGATGGCCGGTGCCAGCGCGGAAGCCATCCGCCGCATGATAACCGCCCGCGCCACGCGCACGCGGCGTTCCACCGGACGTGCGGCCACGCGGTTGTATCTGTTCTTCGGTGAAAAATACGGGAACGGCTCAGTGGTGGTACGGTCCAACATTACCGTTTGCAATATTGTATTAAACGAAAAATTCCGGCCAACGCCAAGCTGGTACTGGGCCGGACCCCGGACAATAAAGTTCTCCCACACTCCATTCCAGAAATTGACCACGCGATTGTGGACCGGTGCGGAATTGTGCAGGCTGTGCAAACGGGCGATGGGGAAGTGGTATGGCTCTCGGCGCACGCTAACCGAATAATCGCGTAGCCGGTTGGCCCCCGAATGGCCATCCTTGTTGAACTCGTAAATGGAGAGAAAAAATTCCCCCTTGGGCACTCGCAGCCCCACATAAACCGACGGGCCTTGCCAAGTGAATGGATAAGTCTCGCCATGGTCATCCCATTCGGCTTCGCGCCGCGGCTCGAACCAATGCCCCATGCCGAAGTACACGCGGTTGTCCAAAAATGGTGCCGGCATTTCCAGCACATCCGGGTTGGCGGTGGAATTCCACTGCACCCAGCGGCGGATGACATCGCCCTTGCGGTGGTGCCCGCCAATCTGCGGGCAGAAATTGAGGAGTTCGGGGTTCTTGCGGGCACGGCCGGTCCCCCAGTTGAAATCGCCGTGTGAAATCCAGGCCGCCAAGTCGGCGTAGTACGTTCCATAACGGCCCAGCCAGTCGCCTTGCGTTCGCCAGTCATCGGGCAAGACGGCGATCTGGCCGGCGTGCGCCTGGCCAACGCGCAGGCCCAGAAGCACAGCCAGCATGGCGAGCAAGCGGCGGCGGTCAGGCGCAATCGCGGCGGCCGGGAAACGGATGGCCGGCTCGGAGGCGATCTTGCGGCCGCTGGTATCGGTGGGCTGGCCCGGGCCGCCGATGCCGCTCAGTTCCGACACCCCGTGGCCGTAATGGCCGACGAGCATCCCACCGCCGGGGACCGCCAGGAGCGAGCTTACGTAACGGTGCGAGAATGCATCCGAGTGCTCCTGCGAGCTGCGAAAGCTCTGCCCGGTTTTCGGATTCACGCCGAAGAAGCCGTTCCGCCAAAAGCCCATCCAGATGCGACCATCGGAATCTTCGGCCAGACAGGTGATATGATCGCCGGGAAGAAGCTTCGCCAGCACGGGTCGCGCCGGAGGATCCCAGCCCCGCAGTGGGTACGACCGACCGAGCACCTTCGCCGCGAAATCTCGGCCGCGTTCATAGCGCCACGAATTGCCATTATCGCGGCTAAGAGCCAAGCCCCAGTCGGTCCCGACGTAAATGACGCCGGCTCGTGTGGCCAAAATACAGTTCACCAGGCTCGACGGAAGGCCGTTGCCGAAGGCATGGTCAGTGGGCTGCCGCGGGCCAACAAGGACCCGCCAGTGCCGGTAGCCACGGCGCGGATCAGCCATGCACAAACCACCGCACTGGGTGCCGACAAACGCCCGGCCATTTCTTCCGAAAGCGATGCAATCAGGCTCGCTGGGGGGAAGGCCGTTGGCTGGCGTGATGTAATGCCACTGGCCGAACGTGCCGGCCCTGGACCAACGTGGGCGATGGTGGCGCTTGTCACGCGGGGTGTACCGATGGCCGTTCCGATAGGGCGTGTAGATTGATAGTCCGGCTTCGGTGGCGACCCAGATGCTTTTATCAAGCGGGTTTTTCGCAATCGCCAGCACGTGTGCGCCCAGCGGGCCGTTGCATGCCGGGGCGGCGGTGCCTGGACCGTTTGCCCCGCCCATCTCGGCGGACTTGGTTACGGCAACATAATTCCGCCAATGCCAGTGGTGGCCGCGGTGGATTCCAACGATGACGCCGCTGCGCAGCGTACCAACCCACAACCTGCCGCGTGGATCAAAGCAAAGACTGCAAACGTTGTTGGCAGGGAAGGCTGGATTATTGGAGCGGCTGAATTCCCGCCAACGGCCGCCGCCCGCGGAGCCGTAGATGAACAAACCGCGATCATCGGTTCCGACGGCGATGGTGTGGCCACGTGGCGAGGCGGCCATGCATGTGATGAATTTGGCCGGGCAATACAGGGAAAATTCGGAGACATCGCCACGCGCTGCCGGGATTTTTCCTATCCACCCCACCGCCAATGCGGCCCCCAGTAGAAGCACTGCGCGAACGGCACCCTTCAGGAAGGTCATGTTGTCCTCCCGCCGGCCTTTTGCAGAATGGACGTGCAGGCGGGACGCCTGCGCTTCCAGCCGTTCAGGCTGTTCCAGCCGGCCGGACCGCCGACACCTTGTCGGCAGTTTACACCGCGATTGCTCAGCTCTCCCGGCTCGTAAAGTGCCGACAGCACGGAATCGCACACGGCACCGCGCCCGCCGGAGGCCGGCATCAAAAACGCCTGCCTGGCGCGCTCGCCCCCCCAAAAATCATATTTATATAGCTTAATATGTTCATAAAAGTCGCCTGATCCAACACGCCTCCACTGGTGGCCCATGGCCGCGATGGGGAAGCGGAATACACCGACGCTTGGGTGCTTCTATCTATTTTTATAGGCCTTCCGCCCAGCCATGTCAAATCAAGACACCGCACGGAGGACGATTGGGCGTGCGGCCATTATTTTTGGCGATGGCTGCATGGGGAGCGCCGCGTGAGACGGGGGACGGGAGACAACGGGGGTTCGACGCGAGAGGGGGAGGTGCCGGAGGAGCAAGAAGTCAGGAGCCGGCAGCGAGGGGACGAGAGGTTCACCCCGCGGGCTTGGACGAACATGATTCCAGCCGGCTGGGGCCGCCCGGCGGTGGCGAAGGCATAGGGCGTGCCCGCATACGCGCGAACCCGGCCAGCGCACCAGCCCCGGCACGGTAATGCGGGAGTTTGCGCCCATCAGTAGGCCAACCACCGGATTATCATCACGGCGCTGGTTGGCGCATAGTCGCCGACCCCACGTGTGTAATCGCCCCGCGTTTATTCGTCCGCCGCATGCCCATGTAGGACTCCACTTACCCAAAAACCTTGGTCCCCGCGCAATCCCGATGTCCATCGGGACATCGACGCTACATCCTTTTCCGCCAAAATTCCCAATATTTTCATCAGGCCAGATGCCTACACCATCGCCTTCACCGCTTTGACAATGGCCGCGGAATCGATGCCGGCCGCGGCCATCAATTCCGCCGGTGTGCCGGAACCAGGCATGCCACAAACCGCCAGCTTTACCACGTGCGGCAGGGCGGATTTGTCGGTGGCGAAGGCCTCCAGCACGGCATCGCCGATGCCGCCTTCCGGCCAGTGATCTTCCACCGTGATGATTCTGCCGCCGGTTTCGGCGGCGGCCTGCCGCAGGGTTAATTTATCCACGGGCTTCACCGAATACAGATCGATCAGGCGAATCTTGATGCCGGCCTTGGCCAATTCGTCGCAGGCCATGAGGGCCTCATGGACGGTAATGCCCGCGGCGACCAAAGTAAGACGATCCTGGTCGGATTTGCGCAAAACCTTGCTGCCCCCGATGGTAAACTTTTCCGCGGCTTCGTAGAGTACGGGCAGTTTTTCGCGCGTGGTGCGCAAATACGAAATACCTTTCTGCTGGGCCATCTGGCTTACCAGTTGCACGGTTTGGTTGGGATCCGACGGATAGAGCACCGTGCTTTCAAAGACGGCCCGCATCATGGCCAGGTCTTCCAGGGCCATTTGCGAAGGCCCGTCGGCACCGATGCTCACCCCGGCGTGGGAACCGGTCAGGCGGATGGTGGCGTTGGAAATAGCCGCCATGCGAATTTGGTCAAAAGCCCGGGTAAAGAACGCGGCAAACGTGGAGGCAAAGGCCTTTTTTCCCAAAACGCCAAAGCCAACCGTGGCTCCCAGCAATTGCTGTTCGGAGATAAACATCTCGAAAAAGCGATTAGGATAAGCCTTTTTGAATTCATCGGCATGCGTGGAATTAGATACTTCCGCGTCCAGCACCACCATGTCCGTATGTTCACCACCCAAGGCCACCAGGGCATCGCCATACGCCTTGCGCGTGGCTTCCTTGGTGCCCAAAGCATACGCCGGTGTTTTTACCGTCTGCTTGGACCACAGCTTGGCCGGGGTGGATTCATCCGGCTTGGCCACCGCAATGGTAACGTTGACGGGTGCACCCAACTCCACCAGCGCTCGGGTTTGCTCGTCTACACTTAAGGCCTTGCCGTGCCAGCCATCCTTATTGGCTAAAAAAGACACTCCGTGGCCTTTTTCCGTCCGTGCCACCAAACAGGTGGGTTTTTCGGTTTGGCGCAGAGCCTGGGCATAAGCCTGGTCAATTTCGGTCAGATCATGGCCGTTGACTTCAATGGCGTGCCAGCCAAAAGCTCGGGCTCGGGCTGCATAAGCGGCGCTGTTCCATCCCAAATCCGTTTCGCCGCGCTGGCCCAGGCGGTTCATATCCACAATGGCAATCAAACGGTTAAGTTTGTAATGCGAGGCTTTATCAAAGGCCTCCCACACGGAACCCTCCGCCATTTCGCTGTCGCCAAGCAAAACCCATACACGATACGGCAATTGATCAATGCACTTTCCATTAAGCGCCATGCCTACGCCAATGGGTAAGCCCTGGCCCAGCGATCCGGTAGCCACATCCACCCATTGCAGCACATGCGGGTTGGGGTGGCCCTGCAGCGGACTGCCCATCTTGCGTACTTGCAGCAACTGCGCATCGGTAATCACGCCCGCCGCCTTGTACATGGCATACAGCAGCGGGCACGCATGGCCCTTGCTGAAAATAAGGCGGTCGTTGTTAGGCTGGTGCGGATTTTGCCAGTCATACTTGAGATACCGGCTCATCAGCACGGCCATCAGATCCGCAGCGGACATCGAAGATGTCGGATGGCCCGACCCAGCCGCAGTGGTGCAGCGGATGGAATCGATCCGCAATTGTTGCCCCAGTTGTCGCAGCGTTTCGTTGGTAATTTCCGTGGATTTTTGTATGTTGGTTTGAGCCGCCATGTTGAAAACTCCTGTGTCAAAAAAGCCATGGGCCTTATTTTCAGCTCCAACTTTACCGGAACTTGCAGATTATGGAAAATGTAAGATAAACATCATGATGAATGGGCCTGTTCCTCGTGCCGGCCGCCGATGGTCGCAGGTGGATCGCCTGGGCGGCGGGTCTCTCATCCCGTACCTTGGCGCTGCGGCAGTTGATCGCGAATGGTTTTGGCCTGCTGTAGAAATTGGCGCACGGTGGAATGGTCACCATGGCGAACGGCCCGCTCAAAGCCTTGCAGCAATCGCACCAGGGATCGAATGGACTTGCCGGCGGCCAGGCGATTGGTCACAAAAATATCCGTCCACATTTCCACATCGCCCGAAGCCACGCGCGTGGTATCCATAAACCCGCCGGCCGCTGCGCGCAGCAGATTCGCCGCATCCGCCTGGATCAGGTTGACCAGTGCAGCGGCAGCGGCATGGGGCGTATGGCTGATAGCGGCCACCCATTGGTCGTGGGCCTGGGGGTTAATGCGCAAAGTTCGCATGCCCACCTGCTGCCACATCCATTCCACCCGTTCCGCCGCCACTACCATCCGCCCGGCTTTGCCGGCACAGATAAAACATACCGCGTTGCTGTATAAATCGGCGCGGGCAAATTCCGGGCCGCGTTTTTCCGAGCCGGCCATCGGATGGCTGCCCACAAAACGTGCACTGCCCGGCAGCAACTCCCGGGCCCACCGGCACACCTGCCGCTTAGTGGAGCCAACATCAGTAATGATGGTGTGCTCCGCCAATTCACGGCCAATCGCCCGGAATATATCCGGAAACACCCCGATATTGGTGGCCAGTACCACCAGGTCGCTTTGAGCTGCGGCAGCCGGGCTGGTCATCAACTCATCTATGGCCCCGCGATTCAGGGCAATCTGCGGCGAAGGCGAACCCGCCCGGCCCACGCCGATGACTTTTTCCACCAACTGCCGCTGCTTCAAGGCCAAGCCCAGCGACGTTCCCAGCAGGCCCAGTCCGATGATAGAAACGCTTTTGAACGGATCTTGTTGTACGGCATCCTTACGCATACCGGAAGTGTAATCGATTCCCACGGGACGCTCCACTGCCGGCCCGCCAGACGCACCTTTTCGTTACCACGGTTTATAGATTTATGGCTACAGCCAATGATGGGGGTTGCGTTAACGCCACGTAAAGAGTATGATATAAGTCGTCTTATGTTCTAATTGGAGAATGTATATGAACAAGTTAACCCTCAGCGTTGACAAGAAAACCGTGCAACTGGCCAAAAAAATCGCGTCCGCCAATGGCGTGAGCGTGTCCAGTATTGTCCGCGGATTTGTGCACTCGATAGGGGCCAGCCACAAGCTGCCGGCCAATGTCGCCAAGCTCGTCAAGACGGCGTCGCACACGAGTGGTTCAAAAAAAACAAAACGGTAACACGTCCGCACGTGCCGCACACGTAGCAATTGCACGGACAAATCAGCAGCCCTGAAATGTCCGGGTTGGTTTTTGTCTAAAGCCCTGGCCAAGACGCGGCTGGTATCAATACGCCGTGACCGCAAAGATATTTCTTTTCAAGTATTGTGAAAAATATTTGCTTGTCGCCTGGACAGGATTTTGGCCGATGGCAGCACGCCGGCAAGACGCATCTGCATATTGGTAAACAGCGCGCAACGCCGCCGGCAGGCCACGGAACCGGCCGCAACGCTCTGGGAATGTTCAGCTCGTCTGGTCTCGTTGTCTGAATCGTGAAACCATAGGCTGCTTCCCGAATGGAATCCGCTCATGACCATGGATGCACAATCTGCGGGCGATTCGCATGGTCGCCACGTCTCTGATAGGAGCGTGCGGTTAACCCCTGCCGCCTATGCCGATCTGCGCTATGGCATGTTCATCCACTATGGTCTTTACAGCATGTTGGGGCAGGGTGAGTGGGTGCTTAATCGCCAGCGCATCGATCCAGCGGAATATCGCGAGTTGGCCGCTCAATTCACTGCGGCATACTTTGACGTCGGGGCCATCTGCGATCTGGCCGTGCGGGCCGGGATGCGCTACGTGGTCTTCACCACCATGCACCATGATGGCTTTCGGCTTTACGACACGCAGTTGAGCGATTTTGGATCACTGCATGCGGCGGCCCGACGCGACCTTACCGGAGAAATCATCGCTGCCGCCCGCAGTCGCGGCCTGCGCATCGGGTTGTATCACAGCTTGAACAACTGGATGGACCAGCCCGATGCCGTGGCCGCGTTGGAAGACTCTGCCGCCTGTCAGACCTTTATTCAGCGCACCCATCAGCGCCTCGCCGAGCTGGTAAGGCGCTACCGGCCTATTGATGTTTTGTGGTATGACGGCTGGTGGCCCTTCAACGCCGATCAGTGGCAGGCCCGGGCGATGAACCGCATGGTCCAGGCCATTGACCCCGGCATTTTATTCAATGGCCGCAACGGATTGCCCGGTGACTTCGCCACGCCGGAGGGTCATCTTGGCGCACCCGATCCGTGGCGACCCTGGGAAGCGTGCATCACGCTTAACAACAGTTGGGGTTATCACCAGGGAGATCATGATTGGAAAACGCCCGGTCAGGTGGTGGATATGCTCGCCGCAGTGGCCGCAGACCGCGGCAATTTGCTGCTCAATGTCGGACCGCGCGGTGATGGTTCGATTCCCCAGCCGACCGTGGATATTTTGGAAGCGGTCGGGCAATGGCTGGGGCGCTGTGGTGAGTGCATTTTCAATACGGATCGCTTTACCTTCGGTTTGCGCCAGCGCGGAGACCATCGCGGCGACTGGTGCCATCATGGCCCGATGACCGCCCGGGGCCACATCCTCTACGTGCTGCTGCGGCGCTGGCCGGGCCGGGAACTGGTTCTGGCCGGGTTACAGTGCCAGGTGCTCGGCGCCAAACTGCTGGGGGGACAGGCGGAAGGCCGTTTGCGGCCGGTGCAAACAGGGCAGCGCGTGGTAATCGGCGGCTTGCCGGAACATTCGCCCGATCCAGTATGTGCCGTGCTGGCCTTGGAATGTGACCGTCCGCCGGTGATGTATTTAGGCGGCGGCATGCGTATTCCACGGGTAGACCATCCGCCATACGATCCGTGTCCGTCGGATTTAGCTCATGGCTGACGGGCCTGAGCCATTGACACTCGTCAGCGACCCCTCGCGGGCATGCTCGTGCCTGCGAAAACTGTTGATCCCGTTTTGCACGCCGGATTCCATATCATCGTGAAAAAGAATCATGTCGTGCTGTGGTGCCAAACAGTCAACCGCACTTCCACCCCCCGTGAACGCTGATAAGACCCAACGCAGACATGACCTAACCGGGCCATGGCTTGATAGCCGTCCACGACCACCACCACCTGATTTTCATGCTGCACCAGGTTATCTGGAATGTAAAATTTGTTGCCGATGTCCGTGGACGCGTAGATGCCGATCGGTACACCATTCCAATAAATGGTCGCATGAGTCTTGAAGTCTGCAAGCTCTACGTATAAGGGAGCTATCAGTTCCAGACTCTTGTGGATGGTAATCTTCTGCCGCAGCCACATGCGTCGTGCCGGCTTCACATTCGCCCGGGGCAGCCAACCCGACGATGTGCTGGGCCAGCTTTGGCGCAACCCTTCAGATCCTGGCCGAAACCACCACTGGGAATCTAAAACCTGATCCGCCGTCACCAGTCGCGGAGCCCCGGACAGGCCAATAAAGGCTCCATACCAGTTGTGCCTGACTGCCAGGGTTAACCTGACTTCCCCCCCCGACTTTTAAAAAAGGCCGTAAAAGCGTAGTTTTGGGCAAAAATGTAGCAAGTAATATTTTGTTATATCATTGCATGGCGTGCTTGCATTATGGTTTATTAGATGGTAATATGTAGCTCGTATGTTTGTGCAGACGACCACATGTAAACGCGGCAAGGCCACCTACCTCACCTATCTGGTGCGG
>JAJZCR010000131.1 GCA_021851715.1 Planctomycetota bacterium | reverse complement strand
CCCCGCCGGCCAACAGTTATACTGATTCCATCAGCCCGAATCAGCCATCGTCGAATTCCGGTGCGACGTTGACGTTTACGCCCGATATTGCGGGCTATTGGCAAGTTTCCACGGGTTGCAGCGTGACGGTAACGGATACCACGACCAACCAATACTGGAGCGGCAGCGGCAATGCCGGGCCGGAGGATTTGACGAGCGTCGAGGTAACGATTTCGCCAAAAAACGGTAGCACAGCTTTCGTGAACACCGACTATTTCGTTAATATTACATATGCGCCCGCCGACCTGACCGCCGACCTTAGCATCTCCGGCGGTGCCACCTTTGCGGGCGGCGTGACCTCGGAAGCAATGGCCTCCAGCTCGGAAGACGTCTATTTCTATGGCCCCAATGTCTACTCGTCCGGTGGCCCGGGGGCTGGCCAGATCACGGTCGTTGTCAGCCCGCCCTCGTCTGGATCATCGGCGAATAGTATTCGCATTGGCGCGATGTCCAATGCGGCCGCATCGGGAGGAGGTGGCAGTCTCAGTTTCAAGGTCAACATCGACACGTTCGATTATTCCAACGTGTGGGCCCAAGGGCTTAAGTATATGACGTCGGCGCTCGTCCAGTCCGGCGCTAATATTATCATGCCCAATTTGGAAAGTAATACCACCAATTATCTCAAGGGGCTGATCGCCCAAGGGGGGGCACAAGGCACGGGGGCACAGCAGGAATTAAACTATCTTAACTCCCAGGGCTTTAGTGCCCTCCAGAGCAGCCTGACGACTTTTCTAAACGATACGGCCACCGGTTCCAGTAACGCAGCCGTCCCACCGCAGATTGATGTCCTGAACGAGCCTTCGGGGCCAACCCTCACGATGCCGGGATTTCCCCCGTCCGCAGTCAAGAATTTCACGGCCGCGCCGTCTATCACAGTTTCTTTCAATTATCCGTACATCAGTTCAAGCGGCCAGTGGCAACCGCCGAAGCTTGGCGACCTTCTGGCTAGCTTTGGCATCAGCGGGACGGGGCCAATTTCAGATGACACGCTCGTACCGATCAGCGGAAATTGGACGTCTTCGCTCGCGGCCTCATTATCCGCTGGCCATAACTTCCAACTGCAGGGCGGGAGTTATACCGCATCCATTGGATTTGACGTTGACTTATTCAACAACAAAAATGTCCAATTGGAAATGCAGGCGACAGGGACCCTCAGCCCCGCAGGCGGGTCTGTGGGGAATGATTTATCGGGCCAGACTGTAGTTGGATTTGCGGTGAGTTGGTAACTGGCCGCGTCGGGGCCGGTGGCATGTCTGCAAGGGAACCCCATAATGATTAGGATTAGGAGCTGAATTTTGCGAACGCGAGTACCAGATTGGAAACGAGCTTTGGCACATTTGCAGGCCGCCGCAATCTTAGTGCTGCTGGGATTGATTCTCAATGGCGGCGGTGGGCGCGCGGCGGGGATACCGACGGAAGTTCCCATCGCGGGCGTCGCAAAGGGAGCGGCCGAACAGTTAGTCGGGAGGCTCTTGCGTCACCCCGGCCAGCTTCGGCTGGTCGGGGCGCGGAGATACAAGGGATCCTTCTTTTTCCGAATCCGGGCGAGCCAGAAGTCGCCGAGCATTCATTTCACCTTGCTCGTAGCCTGCAAAGCCGGAAAAGTGGCAATCGTTGTCACCGGCGCAAACGGTCGGGATTACGGCTATTACACCGACGGATTGCTCGTACTGATCGATACAAAACACCCCGGCTGTCTGGATCTCTTTCGCGGGGTGTCGCCGGTGCTCGCCCTGGGAGGCCGAGCGGGTGGCCGCCATCGCAGCGGCACCTTCGCATTCGCAATGGCACCGGTACCGGGCCCCGCAGGAAAAGTTGTCCTTGATCTCTCCGGGCCGGTAAAGTCAGCTCTCATAAGGGCAAGTTGGAGCCGGTTGCAGCGGGCGAACGGGACGGCCACGTTCTACGGTAAGCACGGTACGCTCGCGCTGGGCCTCTCCGGCGCAAAGTCCGCGTTCCCAATCCGTTCGTTAATACTGTCCTCCGCAGGTCGCAGCCTCGCCGTGCTGAACATCTCACGAAAGGCCGAGCCATTGGAAAGTGTTTTTGGTATTACGATGGCAAAACTGAAAGCGTCCGGCGTCCCGTTGCGGATATGCAAGTACCGTGGCGGCGAATCGCTGCCGTTGCTCCCTCCCATTGGCTTTGGCTTCAACCGAGGCGAAATAATGGCATCCGAAGCGATGGAGAGGCTAATGCCGATTGACGAGACTCGCGCGCGGGCGAAAGATGAACGCTGGATAAGCCAACAAATCGTCGACCTGCAAAAGAGCGCGGCGAGTGATTATGGCGCTAAATCCGGCATTGTGCCTATGATCCGGATATTTTCGGCTATTGAGTGGGGTTTACATAGGTCCGTCGATACCGAGGCGCAGAGGACCGTTTGGCGGAACGGCCACCCGGCGTATTCCTACTTCAGTTGGAAATTTAGCCGTGCAGCCTATGGCAACATACTCAAGCAGACATGGGGGAAGAAACAGGTTGACCACCTAACCAGCGTGCTGGCCGGTATAGCCCTGAGCGCGGACCGTGGACTGACGCAGAAACTTGTGGCGGTGGACCTCCTCAGCGACATCGGGCCATGGAAGGCCGACCATGGTTGGGCCGAGAGCGACAACACGATCTCCAAAGTGTTTGCGGGCGGCAAGGGAAGTCGTAATATGAGTTCCCTGCTGCTGGGGTTGATTCGCGCACGCTGGGGACTGCCCGTGGGGGCACGGCAGATTTCCGCGGCCAAACAGACGCTCGCCAACCTCCATATTAGCATCCCCCTGCGTGTGCGGGCGCTGGAAATTTTGTGCTTTACGGGGCAACTTCCGGACGACCGGCACGAGATTGCCAAATTGGAGAAAGCATATCTCGCCAATCCCAGCGCATGCATTGCAGATCCTGTTCCGGGCCGCTACTTGTACGATCTCTCACTCTGTCGCAACGGTCGCAAGATACTTCTTGAAGAATTGGCCGATCGGCACTCAGAGTTGAGCGGAGAGGTACTCTTACCCATGGCGGCGTTCAACGGCGCACAGCCCGGCGCGCCGGGATATAACCTAGCCGTCAAGACCGCAGCTAAGATAGCGGACGATCCGAAATATAAGCCCGGCGTTAGAAAGCAGGCGTTCGGAATGCTTTGCCACGGGGCACCGATGCCGGTCTTCCGGAAGCTCATGTTGGCCCGGCTGGGAGAAAACGCCGTACATTTTGGCATGCCGATGGAAATCGCGCTGACGTCCCGGAAGGCGACGGTGTATTTTCTGCCACAACTGGCGGACCTTTTTGCGAATGGAGACGACAACGATAAAATCCGAATCTTGGAGGCCATTGGTTTCGGCTTTCCTAAAGGCGGTGACGCCAATGTTGCCGCACCGCTCATTCGTTCTGCCCTCCGAGATGCTGATGCACCGGTACGCTGGGAGGGAGTGGCCTGCATAGGAGATTTAAAATATGCACGTGCCAGGCTGGATGTTACGCCTCTCGAACCGATTCTCTATCGCATGGTAAAAAATGATTTCAAAGGCGATATCGGGAAAGAAGTGAATGCCTTGAACTGCTTTTCGCTGGCCACAAAGGGCCGCTGGCAGATGCCTGCGGTCGGGATGATGCCATACGGGCTGCCGAATCTGCAGGCCAACAGCGGCCTTACCTGGTGGCAAGAACATTATGCTGCCGTGCGGCGGAGCGCGCTGCGTTGGGCGGCGGCCCATCCGAACTACCCAAAAAAATCCGCGAAGGTGCGATAACGGGGTGCAATCACTCTGCATGGTGGTAGGCGGTGCAACTCCGCATGCCGTTCGATCGGCGGGCCCTCACCGCCAGCTATGACTGGTCGGTTTCCAGCGTGCAATTTAAGGCCGCACAGGCCGACCAGTTTGGCTCGCCGCCGGCGAACAGCTATACTGATTACATCAGCCTCCCGATGCGTCGGGATAAACTCTGCCGCGTATCTGGGTGCGACGTTGACGTTTACGCCACTGATCACCGGTTATTGGCAAGTAGCGACGAGTTGCAGCGTGACCGTGACAGATACCAAGACAAATTACACATGGTATGGCAGCGGCAACGCCGGGCCGGATAAGCTCACCAGCGCGGTCGTCACATTTTCGCCTAATCCGGTTGTTACCGGTGCCGACAAGACCACACCCGGGGCCATTTTCACCGCGGTAACCGCCACGGTAAGTCCAAAAGATTTAGCCAGCAGTGTGAGCGTAAGCAATTTCGTCAACAGCGGTGCCGGCCGGGTGGAGGTCGAAAATTCGTCGCCCAATAATTCAACAGGCGTAATCAGCTTTGACGTATTTGGAACCGCGGGCACCTCGGCGAGCATGCCTAATGGGGATGTTCAAATGCAGGCCAAAGACGGCTCAACGCTGCTCGGAACGGCGGAGGTAACGGTAGTGATCCCCGCCGCCATCGGCACGCCGCATCCGACGTTTAATGGTGCGGTCGCGTCTAAGAACGCGGCCCTCAATGCATCTACCGTCCCGGCTTGGTGGGGCGCGCCAGCGGGCCAAGTCGAGTTGTTTACCGAGGCGGGCACATCGCTGAGCGTGCCAGTGGTCAACCAGTTTGGCAAATCGTTGAACGCAGTGTACAACGGCCAGACGGTCTACGAGGGTGGCAAAAGTATCAACGTGACCGTCAGCGGTGGGCACTACAGCGATTGGGTCGGCACCTCTACGACGGCACCCCCGGCGTGGAAACCGAACCCATGCCAGCAGGGCAGCCCCGAAGAGCAGAACTGGCTGGCTGCGCCGACGGGGACCGTCGCCAACAATTCGGGTACCCAAAACATCCAGGTGGAGATTGCTGGCTTCACTCTAAATCCAAGCGTTGCCAACAGGAAGGTCACTTATAACAACGGTAACCTAACGGTCACGTGGCCGTAGGCCCGCTTCAACTTTTCAAAGGAGATATGCCACAATGTTCAAGCACAGCCGCGTTTTGTTGATCGTATTCGCTGCCCTTCTGGGTGGGGCCTTCGCACGGGGGCCGTCACCATGTGCCGCATCCGCGGCGGGGCCAGCCAACACCTGGTACCGATTCGCGGCCCGCCACCACTGCTTCCTCGTCGTGGAGGGTGCCTACGTGGGCAAACGCCTCAGGTACGTGGGCAGCCCGCCCGCACTGCCGCAGGACATTAAGACGATTCCGACGTTGGTGAAGTGGCTGCGGGCGAAACTGCCTGCCTGCACAGTTTGGCGCGATAGGCTGAACAACCACATCATCCATGTGGTGTACACGAAGGCGCTCAAGTGGAAGGCCAACCCGCTGAACCAACGCCTCACATTCCGGGGAACAATGAGCATGAAACAGGTAGTCTCGGGGGTTGTGGGGAGGCGGTTTCCGCGCGTCGCCGTTCTATGCCTCGGGGACCAGCGCAACTATCTCCTTCCCGGGGGGCCTAATCCGGCTATCACGAAGGCGTACGAAACCCTCTTGCGCTTCGATGTGGTAGACATGACTTTGCGGGAGTTTCTGACGGACGGTTTGGTCTACGACCTGAGCGGACCACAGCCGCCTGTCAACCTCTGGGAGGCCAGCTACTTCCTACGCCACGGAAAGTTTACGGGCCGCGTCGACATAACAATATTCGGCGTTCCCTTGCGCCCGGCCGCCCCGCCCCCTGCGACCGCGCCTGCCCATCACCGCGAGCGGCACGCGGGCAAATAGTGCCGCTGGCACCGGCCAACACGCCCAGTTGAAGCGAACGTGGTCGGCGGGGAACCTCGACTTCACGGGGGCCGGATGAGGCCGAGGATTGGATCGGCGACATCCGCCAACAGCACTTCACGAAGCCGTAAACCGGGTGGTAGCGTTGGCGTGCGTACTGGTGCTGGCCGTGCGTATTGTGCTGGCAGCCACCTATGCCGGGCCAATTACGGTGACGGCAAATATGGGATCATTTTCACCCAATCCGGTTCAAGCGCCCGATACGGCGAGCAACAATCCCGGCCAAAGCGCCACATCCTCGCTTTCGGCGTCCTACTCGCCGCCATCGGGTGTGCCCGAGGGCCAGCTCTCGGCTTCCTACAGTTGGTCCGCCACGGTGCTGGATAAAGCGACCTGGCTGGCCAACGGGAAGGTGGCCCCATACCTGCCGCCCAAAGATCCCGCCACCGCTTACACGGCCACCTTCAGTCCAAACGGCAATGCCCAGAGTGGCAGCACCACCTTGACTTTTACGCCGCATGAGGCACGATATTGGCAGATTTCGGTGAGCTGCGAGGTGACAGTGACGGATACCACAACCAATCAATACTGGAGCGGCAGCGCCGGTGCCGGGCCCGAGGATCTGATCAGCGCCACACTGACAATAAACCCCAGCACGGACACTTCTGTCTTCTTGAACACCAAGAACTACGTGGTAGTGGCGGTGGCACCAAGGACAAGATAGTGGCCCGGCCCAGTCCGCTGG
>JAJZCR010000058.1 GCA_021851715.1 Planctomycetota bacterium | reverse complement strand
ACAAAACAGGAGATCCAGTTGAAACAAACCACAAAAAAACTTAAGAGCATTAGATTCATAAAGGAGGGAGAGAGTACCCGCCGTCAAGTTTTTACCTTATCTTTGGCGGCGGGTTACCTCCATCTCCGCTACACGGGAAGCACCTCCTGCGGAATCAAGTCCGCTGTTGGTGCGTTGCCGGCGGCAGTGCGTTTCCGTCTGCCGGCGGGCTTGGCCGCCCGGTTCTGACCGGGCAGCGCTTGGTCACCTCGTCCAATAAACTGGAACCGTTCCACCACGGTTCGCACCTTGCTGCGGGCCTTGCCTTGGTCATCCTGCCAGCGGTCAAGCTTCAAGTGCCCTTCCACCAGTACCGGATGACCTTTCTTGAGATACTGGCCCATGGTCTGGCCTGGCTTGCCATAAGCCGCGCAGTCCATGAACAGCACCTCATCCCGCATCTGACCGTCGGCGTCCTTCCAGCGCCGATTGACTGCCAATCCAAATTCACAGACCGCCGCCCCGCTGGGCAGCGTGCCTGTGCTCGGATCCCGGGTCAGATTGCCCAAAAGAACCACTTTGCTGAAGGAACCCATACAACACCTCCTGAAAAATAGGAGCCAAAACGTAGAGAGCCCAAAGGCGCGTCGGCCCATCGCCGCCGCATTTTTTTTTCACCTCCGGCCTACGCCAGACAGCGAGGCCGCGAGGTGAAAAAAGAACCCAAGCACTCTGTTTGAGCCGGGGATGTCGGCGGGAGCGGAAGAAAGACATGCCACCGCGCACGCCTGGAACGCAGCGCAGCGCAGTGAAGCCGGAGCATGGCAAGCGCAGCGGTGGCTTTTTGTAGCGCACGACGACCGGGACCACGGCGACTTCCATATTGACCGTCCGTTACGCAGTAGGGTCAACAGGAGGAGTTTGCCTGATGGTGCATTGACGCCATCGTTACACTGGCCGCAATTTCCGGGTTCCGATGCGATTCAGATAGCAGTTCGATAGACGGATAACTTCGCGCGGGACGGCGAGAGAGCGGGATTGGAGGGTCATGGGTAAGGGCTCGGCGGGTGTAGGACGAAAAAACGTGAGACTTTGAGACTTAACCGAACAAAAGGCCCTTTTGCACGGCTTTACGGGGGATGGATGATCCAAGTCGCAACGGATCATTGTTTTGAGACGGCGGAAAGGAAACTCGCGCAGCACCCGGCGTCAGGGCGAATCGTGCCGCCCCTGGGGCCGCGCCGATGTTCGTCCGGGTCAAGGCCCGCCGCCCGCATTGCCTCACGCGTTCCGCTGCCCAGCCGCCAGGCATAGTTAACAGGTCACGAAAGTCTGAAGGTTCCGGCGGCCATCTTGGACATCCAGAACTGCGTAGCCGGCGTGTGCATCCGGCGGGTTCACACAAATCAGCGGAAGTGCACTTTCAAGTTACACGTTTGGCCATTGCGATGACCAGATCAAATGCGCGACGCAAATCGAATGCGGCGAACTCCTTGTCTCGGAGAACTGCTTTGAGTCGGGCATCAAGTTGGCGTTTGAGGAGGGCAAACCTTTCCGGGCTTATGTCTACGGGCAAATTGCCCGGCACGGCCAGTTTCCGCCGAACCAACTCGACCAACTGAGGGTCGGTCGGGTCCAACCCGAGGTGTTGGGATGCATAGTCAAGATCGAAGAAATCGCGGATGGCCACATCTTTGCGTGACATGGCGGCGCGAAATTTCTCGGCCAGCGCCTCGTTCATGGCGATGCAGTGAACCAGTACAGCAGAAATGGCGGCATTGCCGGTGAGGGGATCGAGAAGCAAGGTCTTGGCCGGCGCATCTTCAACGGGGATCAGTAACGGCTCACGAACGCTTACTTCGATCAGAACATTCTCGTCTTGGCCACTGGTCGGAGATTGATATCTGATACAGCCATTATATTGCGTCGAATTGTTTGCACCCTTAAGTGGCTGAGTCGCCACAAAGCCGGATACGTAATCGGCGATGCTGTGAACGGCATTCTTGATCTTGGTGGCCGCCTGCCGGCGCACGGAGCGATTGGCGGCGATGGGCAACGGAATCGTAAAATCCAAGTCTTCGCTAAGCCGATAGAATCCGGTGTGGACTTTCGCCAGGCACGTGCCACCCTTGAACACAAGCGCATCGCCACCATACTGGGCAAAATATGCCAGGAGAAGCGTGCAGAAGTAGTCACGTTCGATCAGGCGGGCATTGAAACCTGTCTGTGCGACCGTGAAATTGATCGCCTCACGAAACAACGGCAGATCTTCATGTAAATGTAATCCGGTGAATTCAGCCATTCACTACGATCCCCCAGCGTTTCAGCAAGATTCCGCGGACGGTTTGGCCGGGAACGAAGGGAATCTTGGCCGTTGACGTGGTAAGGGATCGTTCCAACCGCCTGAGAACGCGCCGGTCACTACCCATTTGTTCAAGCAGGGCACCGATGCGGCGGATTGTAGCCAAGTTTCCATAAAGGATAGCCATTTCTGCCAGATCATCCGGTGTGATGCGAGCAGCCTCAATATCTTGCCGAATCCAGCCGTAGGCACGGGGCAGACTGTCGAAACGGGACCAATCATATATCGCATCGACAAGTGTGCGTGCTCGCGAAGAGTAAACCAGCGTTTGACCTGATGGCGTTGGCACCCTCTCGACGCCGCCAAGGCGATTGCGTTTGACCTTAATTAGCGTAAGGGATATCTGACCGATGCGGCGCTGACTGGAGATCATGTCGTTGTAGATGGTGATTCGAGAAGGGATCTGCTCGTCGTAGCCGTAGCGGTTAAACGCATTCGGACCAGTGATCTGGTAGCGAGCCTGCTTGTCCGCCATCAGGGCATTGATTACGGCAGCGTCATCCGGCGCCCACGCGGTCGCGAAGGGAAGTTTGGCCGGAAAGAGATACAGACCTTTGCGCACGTTGGCAATCAGGCGGGCACGAGCCATGCGGCTGAGCAATTCCCGCTCCTGTTTGGCCGTAATTCGCAGCGCAGCAACCATGTCACCCGTCTTCACGATGCGGAGGTTGCGCATCTGGACATAGGCCAGAGCCGTTGCTTCGAGTTGTCCCAACCTGCGGGCCATACTGGCATTATATTTCAAGATAATTGCCTGTAAAGCAATAGTGCGAAAATATAATAACCAGCCCATCTATTGGTCGGCTTTGGCGTTATGCGCAAGCCAAGTATTTTTGCTGCAAAACTTGACATCCAATCTTGATCACACCTTGCCGTTTTCGCTACCGCCGGCGGACAGATATGTTCAACGCTGGTAGAGCGCAAACACTTCACGATTGGTAACCAATCCGCATCGCCGTGCGCACCATTGCAACAATTCCCGCCTTGATTGCTGCTGGAAGTTGCGTCCAGAATTCGGCGACCATTGCAAAATCCGGATCAGCATCGGATGATGGTGCTACTTTTGGTGCAACAGAATTTGTTTTCTGTGGATTTTCAGGGGTTTTTGCAGCATTGCTGTCGGATTCGATCCCCAGCGGCCTCATTAACCCCCGGGGCTGTCCAGGCGGCCTGGCGGGCAAGGTAACTGGAATCGGCGGGGGGTTTCCGTGCGGCAACACGTTGAGTAAAATATCTTCGTTATGAGAAAGCATTACCCGCTTCTGGATTTGAGCACGTACATCGCCGCCCGCTGGGCCGCGATGATGCTCGGCTTTTTCCCGGTAAACGCCAACCTGCTCACCGCCAAGGCTTTTGGATCGCTGCTCTGGACCATGGATCGGCGACACCGGAATCTGGCCATCGATCATATTGAGCGCAGCTTTCCGGATCTTTCCCGTCAACAGGCCCAGCAGATCGCCCTGCGTTCGATGCAGCATTTTTGCCAGCTCGGGATTGATGTCATGTTTACCACCCGCACCATCAACGTGCAGCGGTGGCATCAATTCGTGCATTTCCAGGACAATATTCGCGAAACCATTCGGATCACGATGAAAAATCGCGGAGCTATTTTGCTCACCGGTCATTACGGCAACTGGGAAGTGCTGGGCTATACCATGGCCACGCTGGGACTGCGCAGCTATTCCGTGGCCCGCCCCATCGATAACCCGCACGTTGATACCTGGCTGCTGGGAGTGCGTCAGCGCAAAGGACAAATTATTCTTTCCAAGCGCGGCGTTACCACCACGGCCCAGGAGGTGCTGGAAAACAAGGGGATTCTGGGGTTTATTGCAGATCAAAACGCCGGACCGAAAGGAATGTTTGTGCCGTTTTTCGGTCGCCTGGCCAGCACGTATAAAAGCATCGGCCTGCTGGCCATCCGCCATCAGGTCCCCGTGATTGTGGGCTGCGCCCGCCGGCGCGGCGACCGCTTCGAGTTTGATATTGATATTGCAGATATTATCCGGCCGGAAGACTGGCACCATCAGGCCGATGAGCTTCGCTACCTTACCGAGCGCTACACGATGAGCATCGAAAAGATGATACGCAAAGATCCGACCCAATACCTGTGGATTCACCGGCGATGGAAAACCCGCCCCAAAGGGGAAACCCAGGCTGATGGACCGGCGCAGCCGACGGAACGTGAAGCTTTTATTATGCCAAACTCGGCGGCTGTGGATCCACCACCATAACCGACAGAAACTTCGGCCCATGCACACCCGTGACCAGGTTCATTTCAATGTCCGAGGTCTTACTGGGGCCATTGATGATCACCACATTGGAGGGCATGTTGCCGCCGGTATCACGGGCCAGCAACACCATGGCATCCACCAAGTCGCCGAGGATTTTATCCACCGGCAATATCACCACGTGCAAATTGACCGTAAGGGTGGAAGACCGCCCAAATCCGGTATCGCTCCACACCATCAGGGCACCAGTATCGGCCAGGCCATAGCGACAATCAGTAACAGCGGCATCACATTCAAAGACCTTTTGCGCACAACCTGTATCCGTCCAGCGGTGAACCTGCACGCCGGCGACACTTAAAAACCTCGCCAACGGTTCCACCGGCCAGGTCGCACAATTGAGCATCACGCGATGCGAGTTCCGCTCGGCGAGTGTTTTTTCGACCGCGGCCGAAACACCCTCGGGTCCTACCCTCTGTACACTCATCCCATTGCCGGCGGCATACTGCATCCACCGGGCGATTCGCTTCGGATCATTGGCTGATACCTCACGGATGACTGCATCGGAACGTACCGGACGGGCTCCGGGCACTGTCGTTGCGGCGTGGCCCAAAGCCTGCCGCACCTTGGATAAAAATTGCGTTCGCATCCCAGGGGTTTGAATGGGCGGTAGCGGATTGACCGGCAGATCACTCATGGCGTTGCCCCCTTCCAATGGTTGTCTTTTTGGCCGCCTGATGCTCTTTCCAGAGATAACGAAAATCATGCCTGGGCGGGCGTGGAAAATCGCGAGCACGCGTCCAGCCCGCAACAGGACCCGGGAGTTTGGCGATCCACTGATCTTTGGCCGGAAATCTCCGCAGGACCAGTCGCTGCACCGCCTGGCCCAACCAATATGACCACCGGTGCCGGAGTCCCCACGTCCATAAGCCAAAAATCCATCGTTCCGCGCGCGAGGCGATACCTGTACGCACCTGATCGCGGCGCATCAGAATCAACATTTCCGGAATGTTTATTTTCACAGGGCACGCCTCGTAGCAGGCCCCGCACAGGCTCGACGCATGGGGCAAATGTTTGTGTTTCGCCAGGCCGTTGAAGAGCGGAGTTATTAAGGCTCCAATGGGGCCGGGATAGATACTGCCATAGGTATGCCCCCCCACTTTGCGATAAATCGGGCAGGCATTCAAACAAGCTCCGCATCGAATGCATCTTAGAGTATCACGATAGTCACCCGCCAGAATCCGCGAGCGGCCATTGTCCATGATAATCAGGTGAAACTCCTCCGGCCCATCATGTTCGCCGGGACGTTTTGGACCGGTGATGATGTTGGTATATTGCGTAAGTGTTTGGCCGGAGGCGCTCCGAGCCAGCAGCTTTAAGAAAACGGGAAGATCTTCCATAGCGGGAATGACCTTTTCCATACCCATAATGGCCACGTGGATACGCGGGCGTGTGGTGCACATCCGGCCATTGCCTTCATTGGTGCAAATACATACGGAGCCAGTTTCTGCGATGGCAAAATTAACCCCGCTGATGCCCATATCCGCTTCATTAAAGCGGTTGCGCAAATAAACCCGGGCCATCTCCGCAAGGGTCGGCGGATCGTCGGTGTAAGGAACTTTAAAGTGGGCTGCAAACACCTTCCCGATTTCCACGGCCCGCATGTGGATCACCGGCATCACCAGATGTGACGGGTGGCTCTGGTCCACCTGCAGAATGAACTCCCCTAAATCGGTTTCAACCACTTCCAGGCCGGCCGCTTCCAGCGCGTGATTCAGTTCCATCTCTTCGCTGACCATGCTTTTACTTTTCACAATCAAATGGCTGCTGGTACGGCGGGCAATGGCAATCACCAAATCATTGGCCTGCTGGCTGTCGGCGGCAAAATGCACCTGACCGCCATGGGCGACCACATTTTTTCCCAGCAGTTCCAGGTAATAATCCAGGTGATCCAGCGTGTGCCGTTTGATGTTGCCGGCCAATGCCCGCAACGCATCGGCGTCAGGCAATGCGGCCAGCATGGTTCGCCGGCTGTAATCCTTTTTGGTTACCGAATTGTCGAGCGCTGTGTGCAGCGATTCGTTGGCGGATTGGGCGGATGCGCTGGCCATGAAATCCGGCACAAACACCGGCAGAGCCAGGCGCGGCGGCGCAGCTTTTTTGTGCAGTTCAGCGGCGGGCATTGTCTTGGCCTCCTTCCAACGCCGCGGCGATGAGTTCCGCGGCATGCCGCACGGCAAAGGTGCTGCCATAGCGATGGCCCGCCCCACCAATATTCATGGCACAACCGCCGTCATTGACAATCATCACGTGGGCCCGGGTGCGATTGCCGCATTGCACCTTATCACGCACAATGGCCCCGCTGATATCCGGATATTTTGTAGCGAAGGTACCGCCAAAGCCGCAGCATTGTTCAGCCTTTTCGAGCGGCACGAAGCGGCAATTGCCAATTTGCCGCAGCAGGTTGATGCAGGGGTCGCCCGTCATCTCCAACCCGCGCAGGTGGCAGGTGTAGTGATAGGTGAAATCAACAGGTTCAGGCAGGCGATAGGCAGTAAGATCGACTTTGAGTATTTTGGTGAGAAATTCGATAAATTCATAAGTCCGGCCGACAAATTCCAACGCTTCCGGCTGGCGGACCTCGTCGTCGGCAAACAGGTGGGGATAATGGTCGCGAATCATGGCGCAGCAGGAACCCGACGGCGTAACAATGTAGTCCGATTTTTTAAACACCTCGATCATCCGCCGCGCAAGATCGCGGGCATGTTCCGGATAACCGTTATTGAAAGCCGGCTGGCCGCAGCAAGTTTGATCCGCTGGAAAATCCACTTCACAACCAAAATGTTCCAGAGTTTTAACCACCGCCATGCCAACAGTTGGCGCATAAAGATCCGTAAGACACGTGATAAAAAGACTGACTTTCATGGAAGCGTTTCCAGGGTGATGTGCGAGTTGGTGTAAATACAAATCTGGCCGGCAATCAAGAGGGCCTCACGAGTGATCTCCTCCGCGGAAAGGCTGCTGTGTTTCAACAAGGCCCGGGCTGCAGCAATCGCATACGGGCTGCCGCTGCCAATGCCGATAATGCCGTCATCAGGTTCAATCACGTCGCCAGTACCGGAAATGAGCAGCGAGTTGGATTTATCAGCCACAGCCAACATGGCTTCCAGACGGCGCATGGCCCGATCAGTCCGCCAATCTTTGGCCAGTTCCACTGCGGCTTTTTTGGTGTTGCCCTTGAATTCCCGCAGCTTCGCTTCAAAACGGTCCAGCAAGGCTAAACCATCGGCGGCACTGCCTGCAAATCCGGCCAATATCTGATTGTCAAACAGCCGGCGGATTTTAACGGCATCCTGTTTTACTTTCGTATTGCCCAGCGTCACCTGCCCATCACCGCCCAATGCAACCATTCCATTGCGACGCACGGAAACAATTGTGGTTGAATGAATTTCTACCGATGCCATACTTAATATCCGATCACGCCTGAAACTGGCAATTATTGTAACGGTCTTTCATCCGACGGACGAGCCGCTTCCGCGCGAACGGGCGCTGGGCCAAACAAGGCCGTACCGATGCGAACCATGGTAGCCCCCTCTTCGATAGCGACCTGATAATCGCCGCTCATACCCATGGAAAGATGACAGAATTGCGGGCCGGCAATTTTATGAAATCTGATTTCCTCAAATATTTCGCGCAATCGCGCAAAAGCCGGACGTGAGTCCTCAGGATTGACTGTTTGTTGGGCCATCGTCATCAAGCCCACCAGGGAGAGATTGGCCATGGTTTCAATTTGCTCCGCCAGATGAATGGCAGCCGGCAGAGCAATACCGTACTTGCTTTCTTCTCCGGTGGTGTTGACCTGTAACATCATCTGGACAGGTTCCTCACGACGGGCGGCAAGTTCGTTAATTTCTTCGGCCAGCCGCAGAGAATCCACACTATGAATGTAGTCCGCCAAGGATAACGTCTGCAAGACCTTGTTGCGTTGCAAGTGACCAATCATGTGCCATGTTACGTTTGCCTGGTGCGGCCTACCGGGATTCATGGCGGCCTGCTGCCGCCAATTGTAAATCTGCTCCACATGAGCCTGCAATTGCTGGGTACGGTTATCTGCCAGATGAGTTTCGCCCGCTAGAATCAGTTCCTCGATCTGAGCCGGTAACACATTTTTTACGACGGCCACCAGTGTAATTTCATCCGGACTGCGTCGGGCTCGCGCGGCTGCAGCGGCAATCTGTTCTTTCACAGCTTCCAGATTGGCGACTAAATTCATGATACCCTTCTTGTGCGACGACAACTCGAATCCGCTTAAATTATCTGCGCACCGGACGTTCTGTAAACAAAGCCATAGTCACATCAACCAGCCACCCCGCCTTCTATCTATCAAGCGCTGTGGCACCGCCATCGGTGCCGGTGCCAGTGTCGCATGGTCCCGGGGTTGCCATGCCTCATCCTTGGGCCGCCTGACACGTTATGCGGCCCGTCTTGCTTGGGACTTCCCCACAAACGGTGGACACAGGTGGGGGATTAATTCAGGCTCACCTCGAACATTTCGGGGCTGACATAGCCTAACGTACTGTGCAGACGTTTGCGATTATAAAACACCTCAATATATTCAAAGATGGACTGCCGGGCCTGTTGGTGCGTCGCGTGCCGCTGTTGATGCACCAGTTCCGTCTTGAGTGTGGCCCAGAAGCTTTCCATCGCGGCATTATCGTCGCAGTTGCCTTTACCACTCATAGAACCCTGTAAACCGTATTTCTGCAGAAGTTGTTGATAATCATCGCAGGCATACTGCACGCCGCGATCACTATGGTGCAGCAAACCTGGAGCCGGGCAGCGTTGCTGTACCGCCATGGTCAGCGCATCGCCGACCATAGATGTCCTCATGTGCTCGGCCATACTCCAGCCCACGATCCGCCGACTGTACAGATCCAGCACCGCCGCCAGGTAGAGCCAGCCCTGATCGGTGGGAATGCAGGTGATGTCGGCCACCCATTTGCAGTTGGGCTTCTTGGCCTCAAAGCAGCGCTCCAAACGATTGGGGGCCAGGCGATGTGGATGGACGCTCTCGGTGGTGCATGGCACGAAACGGCGTTTGCCCCTGGCCCGGACCTGCCGCTGCCGCATGATCCGCGCTACGGTATTTTCGCAGACCCGCTCGCCTGCGGCCACCCAAGCCCGATAGACACGGGGGCTGCCATAGGTCGCACGACTCTCGGCGTGAATCTGGTGTATTTTCACCGCCAGGTTCTCCCGGCGTTGGCGTTGTACACTGGCCGGACGGTCACGCCAGGCGTAAAAGCCACTGGTGCTCACCTGCCACACCCGGCACATCCGCCGCACCTCGAATACCCCGCAATTCTCGTGGATCCAAGTGAACTTCATGACGGCTCCTTGGCAAAGTAAGCCGCCGCTTTTTTTTAAATATCTCGTTCCATGAGCAGTTCGGCATTCTGCCGCCGCAGTTTGCGCACCTCGATCCGGAGGGACGCCTCCGTGGTGGCGGCCGGCTGCACTTCCGGACCGAACTTCGCCAGCCATTTGGCGGACGCTGGACGGGTCGATACCCAGGCTCCGAGCGGCCTTGACCACACTGTAGTCCTGCTCGTTGACGAGCTTGACCGCCGAGATTTTGAACTCACGGGAATACTGTCTTCGCGTCATGGTAAACTCCTTTCGCCGACATTATGCCGGCTTTGGCCTGTGTCCACCATTCTTGGGGAAGCCCACCCAGGGTTTTGGTTGACGAAGTGGACGATCACCGCTCACTTTTCTACGTCGGCACCAGCAGCTACAGTCACTTCATCAGCGTTGCGATGGTCAATGACTTGGCCATTATCGCGCACATCCACCGGACGTTCCTTGAGTATCTTAAAAAGCTTCCGCAGATCCACAATAACGCCCCAAGTAAACCATACGGTGGTCAGCGGGGAAAGGGCGATGAGCAAGATAATATAGACCAGGCCCCAGTTCCACCAGTCAAGGCTGGACCACGGGTAAAAAATGTTAATGGCCGTGATAATAACAAAGGCGGCAAACCAGAACATGCTCCAGACAAAAAAGCTTGCCGAGATAAATTTGTCCCCACGGGTAAAGTTTTCATCAAATCCCAGCAACAATCTCTTCCACTGGCTTATGCGCGATCGCGTTTCCACATTGACGGCATCTTCTGCCCGGGCGTACACGCCCCGGTGCAACATGCGGTCCATATTAAACGGTTCACGGCAGGTGGCCAGAGAAACCGTTACGTAGCTGGCGACAGCGGCGATCATGGTAATGCCGAAAATCTCCTGGCCATTGAGGAAAAAGTGCGGCCAGATCTGCTCAATAACAATGCCGGCGGTCGCCAATACGGAACCGACCAGTTGCCCGGCCCAGGCGCCGGCGGCCGTGCCGCGGTTCCAGTACATTCCGCCGATGATCACCGCGCCGCTTCCCCCAAGATAGATTGCACCGGTAATGGCGAAGAACATGAAAATATACTGGGTCTGGGAAAACAGCAGGCTGAAGAAAAATGCGAACACCGCCACGCCGGTAATCGACAATCGCAGCAACCACAATTGGCTTTGCGGGGCAATGGTCCGCTGGCGTATCGGAAGAACAATATCCTGAATGAAAATGCTGCCCCAGGAATGCAGATAGCTGATATCAACCGCAACCATCATCAGAAACATCATGGCAGCAAAGCAGCCGCGCACCCCGGATGGCAAAAGATGGGTCAAGGCCAGCGGTATCTGTTCCTGACTTCTTACCGCATGATTGGAGATAGTGTGTAATTCCGCCCGTACCACCGCGGTCTGCGAGGCGAACTGCGGATTTTTCAGATAGGTAACACCGGCAATCCCCAGCAGCAAAAATACCAGGGTTCGCGAAATGCCACGCCAATTGCCCAATATCCCCGCCATTTTGGCCTCATGGGCATTGGCCGGGGCGGCGTTAAATCCCTGATTGCCCTGCCAACTCATCGCGCCGTAGACTCCGCCGACCAAGCCAATGACCACGTAGAGCATATTAAAGTTGTGCTGCCCACCCATATCAAACGGATTCAGCAGCGATTTTCCCGGCGGCCCAGAGTCCATGCCCACATACATCTGATGAAAGCTGAACTTCGTCAGAATGGCTCCCGCCACCACCAGAAACAGGACCCCGGATATAAGCCCCTCGATGCAATCCGTGAGCATGCCCTGCAACTGGCCGCCCAGCAGAACGGTATAAAGAGCAAAGGTCAGTTCGCAAGCCATAAACAGTGGGAAGGTCCGCACCGGCACCGGTCCCAAATGGAGCACGTGCGGCAGGTGGCAATAGTAGATGAAAAAGTGGGCCCCTACCGCCGGGAAAATGGCGTAATTGAGTACGCCCGAGATCACCATGGTCAGGCCCATGAAAATGCGGAAATTGTGCGAGTAGCGCACCTCAAAAAACTGGCCCATCGTGAGTACGCGGGTTTCACGGTACCGATAGTATACAAAACCGGTAACGGTCATGATCATGGACAGAGGCAGGGCGATATTGCTCCACCAGTTGATGGCGGTGCCGGCCTTGTAAAACATCTGGAACACCGCCACCGCGCTGATGGCACCCATGCTGGCTGTGCCGCCGGCCAGGGACAGCAGATACCGGCCGCCCGCCCGGCGACTGGCCAGAAAATCAGCCACTCCCACGATATATCGCCGCGCTTGCAGGCTGATGATAAAAACCACCACCGGCGTGGCTAAAAAGATGATCCAGTCCAGTACAGACATTTATTACCCCACCAAGCCAATGTGCCTGCCACCGAGTTGGACGCATGTTACCATACTCTTTGGCTCAAGTGGGCAAATTAAAAAAGTCCGCGGTGTACTTACAACAGGCTTGAGATTCAACGTGATCTACGATCCCTTGCCCATCCATTAACTCGGAGGGCCTTACTGGCGGCACGCTGAACCCACCACCAGGACCGCCATTTTGCGGGACGTCACCGTTTACCGTGTGTCCTGGCCCATGTCTCCAGCTCTGGTGGTTTGGCGGCGTACGCGCCGGTGGTCAAGATGGTTATCGTTGCCGGATCACCCGTGAACGCATCCCACCAGTAACGGTCGCCCTGCCCGGATAATGGCCTCAGCACCCCGCCACGAAACATTTTTGCCGCAGGCGTCACGCGTTTCAGCACGGCGCACCGCGGCGGCTGCTGAAACGTGAAATGGGGTCTATCACTGTTGCCATGCGGCAAGCCCCAGTTCAGCGCTACCCCGGTTATCCAAGCCGAATAGTCCCGTGAAACCTCGGGCATAATTCGTATGCCTGACTGCCGCCACTGTTCCAGCAGCGTAACATATCCTTCGGGTGTAAAACTCGGATAGGGCATGCCGCCGGTATCCCAAAAGGCCATGCTCACGCCGTTGGCCGCCAAGTTATCCCGCATTTTAAGCAAATACGCCTGGGCCGCGGAGGTTTCCGACGCCATTGGCACCACCCGCGCCGGCAAGAACCTCTGATCGAGCCTCCAGGCGGCGGCGCTTTGGTCAACGCGCGGAGAAAAACGCGGGTCAATCAAGACGCCCAGGGGGATGCCGACTCTACTGGCCGCTTTTAATTGTTTGAACCAAGCGAGCCTTTCCGGGAACGGTTCATAAAAGCCCTGTCCATCCGGCGGTGCCCATTGAATATATCCTCGCGCCCCCAGCGCCTTGGCCCGGTTCACCTGCTTAACCAGATCCGGAAACGGCCAGCCGGTGCAGGCCCATGGGCTTGTGGTCTTAAGCGCCGCTGATTCCACCAGGCCATAGCGGTGCATAGCCGGAATGAGGCGTTGTCGGCGGTAGTCATCCAGGGCGATCTCCGGCAAGCCCCGTGCATACGGCCGCATATAAAAATCCAGTGTGGTTTCACGCCCCTTGCTCAAATTTAAGTAGCTATGCACCCGCGGCCGGCACATGTTGTTATGAATCTTCCAAGAACAACCCGATTGCCGCAGTTGATCGTCAAAAAAATCAATAACCACACCGGTCCGACTACGCGCATCATAAAATGCCACCAAGGCCGAATAGCGGTAATAATCTGCCCCGTCATCGCCGTGGCCTGTCCGCCACGCGTACTCCCGTCCACCGCAACAGGAATCGAGCACACGCGTGTCCGCCGGGACCGGTGCGGTGAATTCCGGCAAATCAAAGCTGATCGTGCGAATATTAAACCGATAGCCATTTGCGACCCGCAACCGCACATGCACCGGCTGAGCGCCCAGGTCAGACTGGTGAATCTCCGCCCAAACGCGCACGCTGCCTTGACCGCCAATCCATAATTGCTTGAACACGGCCTGTTTTTCACCGCCGGAATGGCACTCAAAATCGGATACACCAAACAGATCGCGGAGCAGATGGCCGCCTTTGTTCAGGTGGTCGGCCATCGCGTTGTGCGCCTGCAGACCAGCCACCGCAAAGCCACGCTGCCGTTCCGCCGCCGATACCAGTTGGAAACCTGTTCCGGCAGCCTCCGCTCGGGCGGTGCCATACCCGCCTGCGGCCGCGATGCCGGCAAGCCCGGTGGCAACCAGAAATTTCCGCCGTGATATCCGCCGCCCTGGCGCGTCTCCAATGTTATGGCTGTTTGCCATCCGGCTGATCTTTCAAAAAACGCTCTTTCATGGTTAGGGGTTGCCGAGGACCGCTTCCTTATGGCCGCGGCTCGGATTTTGGGCCGCCCAGCCCGCCAACCAGGACGCCCGCTGCCAGCCCTAGCTGCGATGGTGTTTCGCCCATACATCAAACACCGAAGCTCTAATCAGCGGTATTCCGAAGCCGCCCCCACCCACCACATCCCACCAATACGTGTTGCCTTGATGCGTGGTGTTGGGGATGTCCCCGCTGACAAACAGCTTGGCCCGTGGTGTGACGCGCCGCCAAACCTGATACTTCGGTGGATTGGCAAAAGAAAACAGCGGGCCACCATAAAGGGCTTCCTTGGCTTTCAACAGAGCGCCACGCAGTTCAAAGACGTTCAAGATGCCCGCGTAGGTGGTGCCCGTGATAAACGCGGCGTGATCGCGTACCGCTTCCTGCAAAATGGTAATCCCGCCCTTTTTCCATTGGTAGAGCAGCGTCAGGTATTGTTCCACTGTGGCGTGTTTATAAGGCAAGCCGCCCGTATCCCAAAACGCCATGCTCACGCCGTTGGCCACCAGGTTGTCCCGTATTTTAAACAAATAGGCCTTCGCCGGTGCGGCACCATACGCCATCGGAGCGACATGGTTCGGCAGATAGCGACGGTCCAGTGCCCAATGCTTGGATGTTTGATCGATTCGCGGCGATTCATTCGGATCAATAAGCACGCCCAAAGGTATGCCGAGATTACTGGCCTTCTTCACACCGGAAAACCATTCAAATCGCTCGGGAAACGGTTCATAATCGCCCTCACCGTCCGGTGCCGCCCATTGAATATACCCATGCGAACCCAAGGCCTTCGCCCGGGCTACAGCCTTGATAATATTGCCATCCAGCGGCCAGCCACTGCTCGTCCATGGCCCAGTGGTGTCCAAACCTCCTTCCGGAATACCATATCTGGCCATCAACGGCATCAGCCGTTGCGTACGATAAGCATCCAGGGCCATATCCGGCAATCCTTGAGCATATTTTTTCATGCGAAAGCCAAAGTCCGCGGCGCAGCCTTTATCCAAAACAAAGCAGTTGCAGTCCAACCAAGGCCGACATTCCTTGCCCCGCACATTCCAATGCAGTTCAAAATTGCGCAGCCGGTCATCAAAATATTCTACGCACACGCCCGCAGTGCTGCGCCGGTCATGGTACACCACCAAGGAAGAGGATCGGAAATAACCCAAGCCATCATTACAAACCCCGTTGCCCCAGTTCCAATCCCGCTCGCGCCCGCCGCCAAACGCATCCAGCACCCGCGCCTGCTCCGGAGCCGGCGCCGTAATCGTGGGCATCCGAAACGTGATGCTCTTGAGATCAAACGCCCACCCATTTTCCACCCGGGAATGAAAAACCAATTCCTGCCCCGGAGCCTGATGAATATGCGTGTACACACGCACATGACCGGTGGTATCGGCCCACACCTGCTCAACAACATTCCCCTGCGCACGGCTGGATTTACATACAAATTTCAGACTAAAGGTATCTTGAATTAAATGGCCGGAGGAATCCACATAAGCCGCTGGCTCCGGTCCAGCTTTGGCCGGTCCCCGTCCGATCCGATCCTTCAAGGGGTTCACCGCCACCGCCCCAAGAACCGCGAATCCATCCTTCTTATCCGCCGGCGAAGCCAGGCCAAACTCATAACCAAGGTGTAGCCCCTGTTCAGGAACCACCGCGTGTGGAACCGGATGGCCATTCCACAGCGGCTGAGCCCGCAAAGTGCCCGCCCCCGCCGCACCAGCCGCGGCCAGTGCCGCCGACACCAAAAATTCACGCCGCGACATCGAACTCATTTTACACCCCATATTTCAGCACATTCCAGCAACCATCGTCGCCCCCCCGCCGCACCACCTAACCATGCCCATGCTCCTTAGCCCAGCTTACCAGTTGCGCTGGCTGCGTCACGTACACGCCGGCGCTCAACAGCAAAATCGTGCTTCCGTCGCCATTGAATGCATTCCACCAATCCGGTTTACCCGCCAGTGTGGGTGGCGTGATGCCGCCGCGGAACATTTTTACACCAGGTGTCACCCGCTTAAGCATTTGGCACTTGGGCGGGTTGGCGTAGGTAAAAAGCGGGCCTCCGTATATTTGTGTGGAATGCGGCAGCCCCCAGTTGATCGCCACGCCGGTAATCCAACTGCTGTGATCACGCGAAGCCTCGGGCATAATGCTGATACCCACCTGCTTCCATTGCCGCAACAAGGTCAGGTACTGTTCCGGCGTCCAGCCCTTGTTGGGCAACCCTCCGGTATCCCAGTAGGCCACCGTCACGCCGTTGGCGGCCAAGTTATTGCGCATCTTCAGCAGATAGGCCTCCGAAGCGGCCGTGCACGCCAGCGGGGTCATGCCCATTGGCACGTATTTCTGGTCCAGTTTCCAAGCCGCGGCGCTTTGTCCGATCATCGGCGAAAAGTTGGGATCAATCAACACGCCCAGCGGCACACCCAGTTCACTGGCCTTTTTTACTCCGGCAAACCAGCCGATCCGCTCCGGAAATGGCTCATATTGTGGAATGCTCGGCGGTGCCCATTGAATATATCCTTTGGCTCCCAATGATTTACAGTATTCCACCATTTTCGGCAAATCACCGCCATTGGGCCACCCACTTTGCGCCCACGGACTGGTAGCCTTAAACGCCGGCGATTCCGGCATTTCATAATGCTTCATAAACGGGGCCAACGTGTGCATTCGGTAGTCGTCTAAGGCAATTTCCGGCATCCCGTGGCTATAAGCTCGCATGGCAAAATCAAAGGTCGCGATGCGCCCTTTTTGCAGCGAAAAATAACTGCAATCCAACCGCGGCTGGCATTGCCCCTCACGAATATCCCAATGCAACTCAAAATTCCGCAGAAAATCGTCAAAATACTCCACCGCTGCGCCCGCCGTGCTGCGCCTGTCATAAAACGCCGCCACCGACGAATACCGGTAATACCCCAATCCGTCGTTGGCCGGCCCGTTCGTCCACACCCGCTCCCGACCGCCGCAACAGCCATCCAGCACGGCGGAATGTTGCCACGCAGGATTGACCATCATCGGCAACCGAAAGCTAAGCCCCTTGACGTTAAACGCCCACCCGTTCCGGGCCTCCACATGAAACTGCAGCGCGTTACCGTTTTGCTGAATATGGGTGTGAATGTGGACGTGTCCGCCGGGGCCCTGCCAAACCTGTTCCCATGCACCACCGTGGCTGCGGCTGGCCTTGCACACAAACTTGATGTTAAAACTGTCCTCCACCAAATGGCCGCCAGTGCCCATCGCCGCCGGCATGGGTATGGCCAGCCCCCTGCGGTGCCTGGCCCTAGCGCCGATATGGTCGCCCATCGGGTTGTGAACCGATGCCCCCAGCACCGCAAAGCCATCGAACGTATTCCCAGGAGACCTCACTTGCCAGCCCTTGCCAGCGCCCACCGCGACGGCAATATCCGCCACCGAAGCCACCGCCGAATAAGAAGGAACTGCCACTGCCATCGTCGCCAGCGCGGTTGCGGAAATGAAATCGCGACGACTGACGTTGCGGCTCGGTACGGCCAACATCTTGTTGTGCTTTTCTGACATCATCAGTTCCCTTAATTACAACCCCAGTCGTCTCGTGCGGAAAAGCTGTGCCGGGTGAAAAATCTACCCACCGCTGTGGAACGAAAACCTTTTGATAACCTCCGTGGCCTGGCACGCTGTTGTGCCGCCCGTTATGCCCACCAAGCCGGTTTTGGATCCCAGCAGCTTCGTGATGCTTTCCGGAAGCTTTACCGTGTAACTGTAGCGGCCTTTTTCGTTGGCCTTAGGGCCCGAAATCTTCTGCACGGCCGTAAATTTCAAGTCGTTTTTGCCATCATAGGAAATAGTAATTTTGACCGGTGCGTTGAACGCACTGAAATTCACCATACCTGTGGAATGAATCCCCGACAGGCCCGATGGATAATAGTCCGCCCGTTTCACCCTGCCTTTGTGACTCCGATAGGAACACGCCAGTCCGACATTGTTGTACTGCCATTTCTTCCCGTCGTAATAACAATCGGTTCTGATGCCTATTCCCACACTGGCGGGAGGCATGGTTTGCCGCGGCCATTTGCCCACCAGTATGCCGCGGCCATTCCACGTCCGGCTGATTAACTTGGTTCCGGCAGGGTTATTCTGCAGCACCACAAAAAAACCGGATCCCGGCGCGCCGGCCCCTCCCCCGGGACCAATGGCCGCCGCCTGCCCATAACCTGCGGGCAACATCTGCCAGGTGAACCGTATCGTCCAGGGTTTGCCCACTTTTTGCCGCGCGTTGAACCAAACTGCGGCGGACTCTCCCTGATCCGCAAAATGGGTCAGGTTGGCTAAAGCCGCGTGGCTTGATTTGTAGGCTGGGGGTGCCTCGCCTCCCACAAATTCTACCGTGGGCGGCAAGAACGTGTTGTATTTGTTACCTATGCCTTCGACATAATTCACCGTAATCGTGCCATTATTGTAGGAATATAATTTTGTGCTTGGTGTTGTCGGCGGAGATTTAGTAAAATCCGCAATTGTAGTGGATTTGCCAAATCCCGACAAATCCGCCCGAGCCGAGGCCGGGAGCATCCATGTCGCTCCCGCCGCCAGGCACAATCCAACCCACGGAGCAAAGTTCCGCCCGCCGTTCCGCCGCGCGTGTGTACCCATCGTTATTTTCCTTTCCGTTGCTCTGCTGTTTATGGTGTCCGCGACAGCCGCGATTGCCGCAAAAAATCAGAATATATCAGTATACCAGGAATGTTTCAATTTTCTAAGATGTAGCGGCGTCGCCCAGGTCCGAGCAGCAGGGCCAATCCACCTACAGCCAACAGACCAAGCCCCCCAGGCTCGGGCAAAGTTGTACCGCCAGTTAGGAAGGTAAAGTTACTGATGCTTTCATTGGCCTGATTCCCCGAGTTCCCGCCAGTGATGCCCACCCATCCATCCGGCCCCCCCAGCAAATTTGCCAGCGTTGTGGGCAAGGCCAAGTTATATTCGAACGCGTCGGCCGCCGCGTTTTGTGTAGCCGAAAACGTGAGCGTTCGGTTGCCATCATAGGAAATAGTAACATGCACGGGCGTGCTGAAGGCATCAAAATTAACCGTCCCCGTCGCGCCGGCACCGGATCCATCCGGATTTTCCACGCCCTGATTCACAGCGCCATCCGCACTTTGGTACGCTGCGGTCAAGCCATAATTGCCGGTGGGCACCACCGTGTCCGTGGTGGAATTATAGTCGCCGGTGTTGTTGACGCCGATGCCCACGCTGGCGGCCGGCGCTTGGCCCGTGTAGCCGTCAATAAATCCCCTGCTGCCGCCATCCCAACCACCCGTGGTCTGACCCGAAACGGTGGGAAACAGTTGCGTGCCGGCGCTGTTGTTCTGCACCACAAAAAAGAAACCCAGGCCGGGGTATTTATCGTTGCCCAACCCCGACGATTGCATATTCCAGTCAAAGCTCGCCGTCCACGGTCCACCGATCGCCTGCCGGGCATCAAACCAGGCCGCAGCGCTATCGCCCATGGTTCCCGCGTAGGTCAGATTGAACAATTCCGCGCCGGTGTTCACGCCGTTATCCGGCACTGTCGGCGGCACAAAAGTGTTATAGGTGTTGGTCGTGGATTCCTGATACACAGCGGTAACCGTTCCGTTGTTGTAGGAATAGACATTATTGTTCGGCGATGTCGGCACCGGGTTGGCGTAGTCGGCGGGAACCGTGCTGCTGCCAAAGCCGGAAAGATTGGCGCTCGCCTGCTGCCAGTTCAACCCCAGAACCAGCAATCCGACTGCAATACCCGCGGCAGTTGATGGTGGCAACTTTAGTGCCGTGAGGCATTTTAAGCTTATATTGAATTGTTTTGGCACAGTACGCTCTCCTTATGGAAAGGGCCCAACCCAACTCTTAAGCCGCACGCCGCCTACGAGACACAAGCGACAGCCACAGGCCGGCAGTAATCAACCACAACGCCACCGGCTCGGGCACCGTCACCGTCGCAGCCTGGGCATCGGTCAAGTTCATCAGGGCCTGAATCTGGGGCAGGTAGTAGGGCACCAACACCGCCCCCGATTGAAAGCCAGTAATAAAACTGTTGGTGCCGATTAACGCCAAAGAGCCGTTGACCACGGCAAATTCGGGGCCGCCCGAATCGCCGGGCTGTAAGTAAGCCTCTTCCAACCCGCCGGGCAGCGGATCAAAACCATTGGAGTAGAGGGATTCCGAAACCTCCGTGCCGTTCTGTACGCCCAGCGCCTGCATTGCCGTATCAACAATATGGTTGTAGCCCAGGCGGTTCGGCACGCCGTACACGTAAATGCCCAGTCCGTCATAATTGCCGGTTGGGGAATAGCCAATGGGATAATTGCTGATATCCGCGGAAGTCGGTATCGGCTGAGTTAGTTCGCCCAGCCACAGATCGGTATAGTTGCCGGAGGCGTCAATAATCGGCGTGCCGCTGGCCACGGTTCCGGTATAACTTGATCCGGCGGGATTATTGGTGGAATAAAAGGTCAACTGGGTTCCTGGCCCCGGGTATGCGTGGGAAGCGCTGACGAAATACTGTGGGGAAATCATTGTTGCCCATACGCCCGTCCCCGCGGCACCGCTGGAGTTGCCCACCCCCGAGAAATTATAAGCCTCTCCTAAAAAGCTCGAACTGTTGTCGAACCGGTCATTGACGTTGGCCGAATAGCCCTGCACCTCCATATCAGCCCGGCATTGCCCCCAGCCGACAAGTAACGCGGTTCCGGCTATGGCCAACAACACCCCTAAGACCACGCCGCCGGTGCGGTGCCGCGTCTTTATCACACGGACATCCGCTCTATTATAAGATTTTAATATCCACATCTAAATTACTGGGCCTCATCTTAGGTCTCCACTTATCCGGTTGTATCCTCATCCGGATCCATCCTATGGCAGCGTCGGCACGGTTGTCGGCGTTACCCAGCCCTGACACCAGTTCTGCTTCCACAAGTCCGGCAGCTTGACCGAAGCCGCATGGCCGTCCAAGTACGAAACATTAATCGAATCGCCGTGCCGGTTAATATCCAGCCGCCACATCTGCGGGTACGGCGTGTAGTGTGATACGCCGTAATCGCCATTCAGGTTTGGTGGCGGCCCGGCGCTGGGACCCCAATAGGACGATCCCGGCTGGTACCACGGCGAAGCATCCAAGTAAATACAATCAAAAAACACGGGTATGGTAGCGATATTGACACTGACGCTGCTTAGATGCGCCGGCCATGGATTGTTGGCACCTAAACACACCTCCCACCCTGATGGCGGCGCTGGGTTATACAGCCACGCATTAAAACCGTAGCTCCCCACATATTTAGCCGGGAATGGGTAGCCCCAGCCATCGGTCCAGCTTTGCGTGGAGGTGCCCCACCCCAAAGACACCCAGTTAAAGGGCTGGCTGGTGGTGGTGGATGGGCAAACCAATACCGGGGCACTTTGAAAATTCGGATTGTTCCAGGTGGTTTGGTTCGGTTGCACGGCGCTGTAATAATCTTGCAGATAGGCTGGCCAGTCATAATCCGCCCAGGTTCCAATCGATGGATCTGTCGCCGCGGTCGGCAGCGGTTGCCACGAAATCGTCTGACCGTTGTAATCGCTCTGATATTCCTGAAAGGCCGTACCTAGCTGGCGTTCGTTGGACAGGCATACCACCGAATCCGCATCGCGCCGCGCTGCCGCCAGCGCCGGCAAGAGCAGAGCGATTAAAATAGCGATGATGGAAATCACCACGAGCAACTCAACCAGAGTAAATGCTCTTTTTGCCATCCGCGGCTCCTGTTAAAAACCGCCTCCATTGGACCAACGTTGGCCGCGGGCCGGTTGTAACCGTTCACGGCTATACCCATTGACCGAACCGACAACAACCCACCGCGTTGAAATTTACGTGTTGGGCGACGGCCAGCATGGTAATGCAGGCTACCGAGCCTGCCGGGCCGGACTTCCGTGAACGGCTACGGGCCGTCTTTGTTCGGCTAGACGGTTCTCCGCCGCTTCAGCAGCAGCAGTAGCCCGAAACCACCTACACCAACCAGGCTCAAATTCGCCGCTTCCGGGACCGGGGTAATTTGCAAACCGGATGCGCTTGTCGCGCTGCCGTATTCTCCGCCGGCGGTCCCCGCATAAATGTAAGCAATCGAAATATTGCCGCTGGAATCCGGGGCCAGGGTGAATTCGTAATAATCATTACCCGAAACCCACGCGGAGGTGTTGGCGTCGGTGTACGTGTTAACCGTGCCCGTCAACACCGTGGCACCGGTCACGGTATAGGTGGTGTCTTCCAGCCCATTTTCAACGTAGAGATTATATTCCAGCGACGGATTCAGACCCCCAATAGTCGCAAAGGTTACATTTCCTTTCGGCGTGCTACCGGTTGTTCCGTACGTGCCGATAGACCCATTGAGCAAGTTGAAATTCACAGTCTGAGTCGGCCCCAGATATGGCACGTTACCCGAGCCACTGGACCCCACGTAGTTTCCGCTGCCGCCGCCGGTGCTAATAACCGTGAGCGTTGCGCCGCTGGCTGAGCCATTGACCAGGTCCAGCGCGGCCCCGCTTGACCCGGTCGTGATATTGGCCGCCACGCTGTTGGTTGTTGCACCTTCCGTTACGGTGTTCCAGTTGTCATTAGCCGATCCGATCGCACCGGCTCCAGCCGCCTGGCCGCTAACGGTTGGATAATTGGTGCCGTAAAACTGCACATCCACCAGCCCGCTGACAAAACTTGCCTGGACAACCTGGCCATTCGCGGCCAAGGCCGCCGCCCCGATGGCTGCTGCCCCCATGGCCCACACCATCCCATTGGATTTGACCTTTGCGGTCCCGAAGTTGGTAAGCATAACACTCTCCTTATTAAAAATGTGCTTACTATCTCACTGCGATTCGCTTGTCCTACTACACCACATGGCAAGCAGCCTCGCCTGAAACCCTATTTGACTGTGAACTATGATAATGTATGGACTAGCCCGTGTCAAGTCGCACCTGTATAACAGAGCATAGCACGCAGCCCAATACCATTTCGAGTGCCATTGCCAACAGCCCCACCTGAAAAGTTTCCGCAG
Organism: Planctomycetota bacterium; assembly: GCA_021851715.1. Taxonomy (GTDB): domain Bacteria; phylum Planctomycetota; class Phycisphaerae; order WQYP01; family WQYP01; genus JABEVA01. Next base: position 2,135 of record JAJZCR010000058.1, on the reverse strand, counting down.
CCGACATCCGCGCCGCTACACATGGCCGCCAAACATCAAAACAAACACAGTATATCAATATGCCCCGGCGTGTCAAGCCCCCCCCCCAAAAAAAACTCAATTGCGGAACACCCTCAAACCTTGACCTGCTGGCTCGCCGCCGGCCCAATAGAGCTTTCCCAACGCACCTTCGATTCCACAGTTACGCCCTTGCCCGGCGGCAGCCGCCCCTGGAGCAGATCCAGCAGCATCAGGGCCGCCGCATCCACCGCCGCACGCCGTGCAGCTAACGAATCGGCACAAGCCAGTGCCAGTGGATTCAGCGCCGGGGCGTAATTTTCGATAGCCGCCAATGAAATATCACGCGGAATAGCCAGTCCGCGACACTGCAAAAGCCGAAACACCGCGTTGGCGGCAATTTCGTCCGGTGCCAGTATGGCCGTAGGCGGATTATCTCCAGACAACAGCGGTTCGAGCGTACTTAAATCCACCGGCACAGAATCTTCACTGGAGGTGGGGTTGGGCAAATCCACAATGGCGGCGGTGGCCTGCGCAGATTCCCTTTCTTCAAACACAAACCGCGCCGTATCGCGCAGCACCGCTCCCCAATTCATGCGCTGATAAAACAAGATAGCAATGCGCCGATGGCCAAGCTGCAGCAGCCGTTCCAGTATTTGCCTGAAGGGAGCCACATGGTCCTGATCCACCCAATAGACGCCCGAGGCACATTCCACTGGATCGGGCGAAAGGGCCACCACCTTAATACCCGCTTCTATAAGCGGCCTTAGATCATCGCGCCGACTCCCCTCCACAATGACCCCGCGCATGTGCTTGTCGACTACCATTTGCCCGGCATCGGCCCATAGCTGGCCCTCCTCATAAAATAAAACATGCACATCGTAGCGCCGGGCGTCGAGCACCCGATGCACCCCCTGCAAAACCACTCCGGTCGCATTGTAGGATGGCACACGCCGCAACCACAGCGGCAACAGCACTCCCACCCCCGTGGCACGCTGGGCGTCGGGGGCCATGCTGATGAAATTTCCCACCCGCTCCTGCTTGGTAATAGCTCCGTCGCGGGCCAGCTCCGCCAAAGCTCGCCGTAGCGTCAGATGATTAATTCCGAGTTCCTTAGCCAAGGCCGGCTCCGCCGGCAACTGGTCGCCTGGTTTGAAGCGCCCGGTTTTTATCCAATTCAGAATCGCCCGCCGGGCCAGGTCCGCCTTAAAACTCTTGACCGCCATCGCAACAGATCCCCTGAAAACCTACGTTTGCATTACACTATATTACAGTTTTTCCAAGCTCCATGCCACTGGGCGTGGCAATTTTTCCGGGCAGGGCTAATTTGGTAGGATAAGTGCATAGCAATCGTGTGGTTGCGGGAAGTTTAACCGGGTCAAGGACTGACCCAAGGAGTACAGCTATGGATGGCAAATCAGTCATCAAGATAGACACGTACATTGAGGAGATGCGGGAGATGACGCAGACCATGCTGCGGGAGGTTGCCGAAGCGGTGAACAAGGCACCGGATGGGGCGTGGATTAATGGCAGTGAGATGCAGGTTCGAGATGCGCTTGCGGTATTTCGCCGCAAGGCCTACGAAAAGGCTTTGCAGATGCGGACGGATGGGGCGCAAGCCGCTTTTTCCCCCGGTGGATGCAGCAACGGGCAAGCGTTTGCGGAACAAGGGTCTTGAGAACCGCAGTACGGCCACGGCCAACGGCCGCGTGGAGTTGAAGCGTCGGCGGTGGCAGATCAAGGGTGTGGGAAGTTGTACGCCAGTTGACAACTGTTGGACAAAGCGGAGGCGACGATCAGTTGGGGACTGCGGGTGTTGTGTTGTCGTTAGAATGCCGATGCACGCAGTTTTGACAAGGCGGCGGAAACCTTGGCGGAGGTAGGGCAGGTGCGTGTGAGCGGGGAACTGTTACGCCAAGTGGTGGAGACGGAGGGCAAGCGTGCTTTGGCATTGGCGGAGTCGGAAGAATTACGCCCTGCCTGGACCGTGGAAGATTGCCGTATTACCACGCCTGCCGGGCGCAGTTGAGAGTTATGCATAGACGTGCATACATCGGAAATCCCCTGCAAAATCGGCGTTTTCTCATCAGTGGTTCGTGCCGTTTGCCTGCCTGTTCCACCGTTTGCCGCCCCTTGCT
>JAJZCR010000057.1 GCA_021851715.1 Planctomycetota bacterium | reverse complement strand
ACTGTTTACCCAGCCGCCGGCCTGGGCACCGGGTTGAATGTAGCAAGTGCATTACCGCCGCAGGCCGGTAAATCAAGGACTTTTGCTCACCACGGGGGGAAGTCAGGTTAACTGGAGCAGCACGCTGAATACCCTTACGCTGCACGGTCCATGGGTGGGTGCCAGTCAGGTGGTGATGCGCACACATTGGCATGACGAATGGGTGTTTAACATCGGCACTCAATACCGGTTGACGAAGTGGCTCACAATTCGCGGTGGATACACCTACGGAACCAATCCCATTGGGTCCTCCGATACCGCGTGCAACCTGCTGTTGCCGGCTATTGTCCAAAACACCATTACGGTCGGCGCGACGCAGACCCTAGGTATGGGCTGGAGCTTGACCGGGGCGTACATGCACGCATTCAGTAATACGATCAATGGCGGCCCGCTTGCCCCCGGATTAGCCGCCACCAGTGCGACATTGGCGGAGAATTCATTTGGTTTTCAGATTGGGTATCGATTCTGAACCTTATGATCAGGGTCGTTTTCCCTTGCCGGTCGGTCCAACGGGAGCTAGTATTATGGCGCGGTGACGGAGCGCAGAATTATATGAAATTTGGATTTTCCGCGGGGGCTTGGGGGATCCGAATTGCCCTTGGAGTCCAACTGTGAAAAAAGTCGTGCGGCTTTTGATCCTTGTCGTGCTTGCCGGTGCTGTTGTTGCTGGCATTTACACATGGAAGGCCGCACATCGGAAAGCCTCCCGCAACAACAACATAGTGCTTTATGGAAATGTGGACATCCGCCAGGTGCAATTGGCGTTTGATGGGAATCAACGCATAAATCTTCTGGCAGTCAAGGAGGGGGATTGTGTCAAGAAAGGCCAGCTTCTGGCCACTATGAATACCAGCCTGCTGCTTCCGCTGGTCCAGCAGGACCAGGCTTTGGTAGCGGCTCAGCGGCAGGTGGTGGGGCGGCTGGTGGCGGGGTCGCGCCCGGAGGAAATAGCCCGCGATCGCGCTGACCTGTCCGCCGCTGTGGCCACGGCTCATAACGCTCAGGTACATCTGGCCCGTCTGCGCCGACTCATCAAGCAGGAAGATATTACCAGGCAGACTCTGGATGACGCGATTGCCATTGCCCGGGCAGACTCAGCCAAGGCGCGTGCCGCGGCGGAAACGCTGCAGCTAAGCATTTTAGGGCCGCGCAAAGAAGACATCCGCGCCGCTCAGGCAACATTGCAGGCGGATGAGGCCCAATTGGCACTGGCGCAAAGAAACCTGGCCGAATGCAAGCTCTATGCGCCGTGCGACGCGGTGGTGGAAACCCGGATCCTGGAAGTGGGCGATATGGCCTCGCCCGGTTCACCCGTTTTCACGCTGGCTTTAATGAATCCGGTGTGGGTGCGCGTTTATGTGCCGGAAACTGACCTGGGGAAAATTCACGAAGGCATGAAGGCCACCGTGCACACGGACAGCTACCACAAAAATTATGCCGGTTGGATAGGATATATTTCTCCGACTGCGGAATTTACCCCCAAGTCCATTGAAACCCCGCAACTGCGCACCTCCCTGGTTTACCAGGTGCGTGTATATGTAAATAACCCGGATAATCAATTGCGGCTGGGTATGCCTGCCACGGTAATTATCCCGCTGGGCGCGTTCCGCGTTCGCCAATCCGCCACGGCTCCCGCTACGCAGAGGTGAATCATGCCCGCCACCTCCGCCATCATGCCAACGACATCGGCCACCGGCCTTCTGGAATTGAAAAACGTCAGCAAAAGCTTTCACCTGGGCAAACGACGGATTCAAGCGTTGCAGGCGGTTAGCTTAACCATGCAATCCGGAGCGGTGACAGGTTTAATCGGCCCTGATGGTGCCGGCAAAACCACGCTGATGCGCCTGGTGGCGGGATTGCTGCGACACGATGGCGGAGAAATATATGTGCTGGGTATTGATGTGGACAAAGATCCACAATCGGTGCAAAGCTCCATTGGTTATATGCCGCAACGTTTCGGTCTGTACGAAGATCTAACCGTGCAGGAAAATTTGGATCTGTACGCGGATCTGCAGGGAGTTCTTCCGCGTGATCGGGCCAAACGCTATGAAGAGCTGATGCGAATGACCAATCTGGGGGCCTTTCGGGGGCGGCTGGCGGGTCGGCTTTCCGGCGGCATGAAGCAAAAGCTGGGGTTGGCTTGCGCCCTGGTGCGCTCGCCCCGTTTGATTCTGCTCGATGAACCGACGGTGGGGGTGGATCCGGTATCGCGGCGGGAACTCTGGGCCATTGTGTATCGGTTGGTGGAGAATGAAGGCGTCAGCGTGTTGTTGAGCACGGCATATCTGGATGAAGCCCAACGCTGCCGCGATGTGGTATTAATGAGCGAAGGACGGATACTGCACCAGGGGCCGCCGGATTCTTTCAGCCAGCCTTTGGCAGGACGGACTTTTCAGATGCGCGTACCAGGAATCACCAGACGCACACTGATGCGTGAACTGGCTCGGCGGCCGGAGGTAGTGGATGCGATAATTATCGGCGATGACGTACGGGCAGTTTTAGACCGGGCACCCGAGGCACAGAAACAGGTGAAAGGAGCATTTCCTGACGCGGTGCTGGAGCCAGTAGCGCCGCGGTTTGAGGATGCTTTTGTCGATGTTCTGCGCAGCTTTAAAAGCGAATCGACGCAAGCTCCGCTGGTTCATCCGGCTGCCGCCGTGGCGACGGGGTACACGGCAATAACTAAGGGTGTTGGTGCTGTGGCCCAGGCTGGCGGTGCGGTGATTGAAGTTAAGAACCTTACCAAAAAGTTTGGTTCATTTTATGCCGTACGTGATATCAGTTTCAGCGTAGAACCGGGAAAAATTTTCGGGCTGTTGGGTGCCAATGGAGCCGGGAAGAGCACCACGTTTCGCATGTTATGTGGGCTGCTGCCGATGAGCGGAGGCATGCTGCGAGTGGCTGGCTACGATTTAAGAACGGCACGGGCTGCGGCCCGGAGCCGCGTGGGCTATATGTCGCAGAAGTTTTCACTGTACGGCAATTTAAGTGTTATGGAAAATCTGCGTTTTTTTTCCAGTGCGTATGGACTCACGGGCCGTAACCGCAATCGTCGCATCGATGAGATAGTGTGGAAATTTGGACTTGGTTCCGTAGCGGATATGAATAGCGGCGGACTGCCACTGGGTTTCAAACAGCGGCTTGCACTGGCGGCTGCGCTGATGCACAAGCCGGATATTTTATTTCTTGATGAGCCAACGTCGGGTGTGGATCCATTGGCCCGCCGCGAATTCTGGCATCGCATTAATGCCCTGGCGGATGGCGGCGTAACCATCATGGTCACCACCCATTTTATGGAAGAAGCTGAATACTGCGATGAACTGGCCATTATGGCCGCAGGCCGCATTCTGGCTATGGGCACGCCGGCGGAGATACGTCACAACGGTGCCACTCCCGCCAATCCCAACCCCACCATGGAAGAGGCTTTTATCAGTCTTATTGAATCGTCGCAGCGAAAGGCGGCCTGATGGCGACCAGGCAACCCATGCCGGTTTCAATCAGGGGACGCCCGCGGCGACTGCGCGGGCTGATGCGCAAGGAATTTTTGCAAATTATCCGTGATCCCAGCAGTATCGCCATCGCCTTTATCATGCCGGTGGTACTGCTGCTGCTTTTTGGTTACGGCGTATCACTCAACGCAATGCACGTGCCGGTGGCGGTGGTGCTGGAAAAGCCCGGGCCGGACGCCTATGGATTTGTCGCCCGGTTGCAGGGATCCGCATATTTCCGGCCGGTGATGATGGCCAGCATGCAGCAGGCGCAACGGGCGCTCATGCGCCGGCGTGTCGATGGCATCGTGTGCTTGCGGTCCAGCTTTGCCAGGGATTTGACTCGGCCAGGCGGAGCCGGCATTCAGTTGATTCTCAACGGTGTGGATGCAAACAACGCTCGGCTGGTTTCCGGCTACGTGCAAAACGCCTGGGAAGTCTGGGCCGCGCAGCGGGCGGCGGAAATGGGCAAGCCTGCTCCCTTTTCCGTACAGATAGATCCGCGGGTCTGGTTTAACAGCGAAGTACGCAGCCGTAACTTTCTCGTTCCCGGCCTGATTGCGGTCATTATGACTTTGATCGGGGCTCTGCTGACAGCTTTGGTGGTGGCACGCGAATGGGAACGTGGCACCATGGAATCGCTGCTGGTTACTCCGGTGCGGCTGTCGGAACTGCTCCTGGGGAAGCTGATTCCCTACTATGTTCTGGGCATGGGTGGAATGGCGCTTTCCGTTCTGATGGCGGTTTTTCTCTTTCACGTTCCCCTGCGCGGTTCGGTGGGATTTTTATTTTTAGCCTCGTCGCTGTTTCTATTGGCGGCTTTGGGCATGGGCATGCTTATTTCCACCGTCACCAAAAATCAATTTGTGGCGGCCCAGGTTGCCATTATCACCACGTTCCTGCCGGCGTTTATTCTCTCCGGATTTATTTTTGATATTTCTTCAATGCCCCGCGCGATCCAGATTATTACCCGTGTTTTAGCGGCGCGTTACTTTGTGTCCATTTTGCACACCATCTTTCTGGCTGGCGACGTGTGGTCCGTGCTTTGGCCCCATGCCTTGGCGCTGGCGGTGATGGTGGTTGTTTTCCTCGGGCTGACCCGGCGTAAAAGCCGCAAGAGATTGGACTAGCCTCATGGCCGCGATCTTAAGAATTCTGGCCTTGATGATCAAGGAATTTTTATCCCTGCTGAAGGATAAAAAGAGCCGGTTTGTCATCATCGTTCCGCCACTGGTGCAGCTTCTGGTGTTTGGCTACGCGGCCACGTACGATTTAACCCGTGTGCCTTATGCGGTCTACAATGAAGACTCCGGAGGGGCAGCCCGGGATTTGCTGGCCGATTTTTATGGATCGCCCTATTTCCATCGCGTGGCCGTGATCACGCACCAGGGGCAAATAGCTCCGCTGATTGATAATCGCCAGGCCCTGGTCGTGGTGCATATTCAGCGGCAGTTCAGCCGGAATCTGCTTTCCGGCCGTCCGGGCAGAGTGCAGGTGATTGTTGATGGTCGTAATTCCAACACAGCTATGATTGCCTTAGGTTACGTGCGAGACATTCTCCTGGCCTTTAATCTGCATTGGGATGCGGACCACCATGTTGCTGGGCCACCGGCGCAACTGGTGACACGCGCGTGGTTCAACCCTGATCTGTTAAGCCGGTGGTTTGTTGTGCCCGGCATTGTGGGATTGCTGACGCTGGTGGTGACCATGCTGGTGACAGCGCTTTCGGTGGCACGCGAACGCGAGCAGGGAACGTTTGATCAACTATTGGTAACGCCATTTACGCCGGTGGAAATTTTGTTGGGTAAGGCGCTGCCCGGATTTATCATTGGTATGGCCGAGGCTACGGTGATGATCATAGCCGCGGTGTGGTGGTTCGATGTGCCGCTGCTGGGCAGCCTGCTGACGCTATATGCCGGCACGGTGCTGTTTGTGCTGGCCGCCATCGGGGTGGGGCTGGCGATATCGGCCATATCCGCCACGATGCAGCAGGGATTGCTGGGAGCATTTTTGTTTTTGGTGCCGGCCATTATTTTATCCGGCTTCACCACTCCCATTGCCAATATGCCCAAACTGGTGCAGTGGATTACGCTGGCGGACCCATTGCGTTATTTTATGGTAATTTTGCGTGGGGTATTTTTGCAGGCCACTCCGCTGCATCTGCTGGTAGGGCAGATGTGGCCGATGGCCCTGATCAGTGTGATCACTCTTTCGGCCTCCACCTGGCTTTTCCGGCACCGCAGTTATTAGGCCAGTCGGCCGTTGAAATATCAATCAACCTTGGTCGAGCGGGAGCGGTTGTTTGGCTGGTGGACTATCGGTCCGATCTGCTGGAGTGCCAGCTTTGCAGCACGTGCATATAGTTGGCACGTTCGCGGGCCTGGGGATCCACACCTTCAACACCCTGCATGGAGCGGTGCAACTTGCGGATGGATGGGTATCCGTGGGTCTGCAACCATTGTTCCATATCCGCCCGAATACGAGTTAAAAGTTTTGGGCCATGCTTAAGCAAAGCGGAAACCATTTGCGTGACATTGGCCCCGGCCATGATGGCTTTAATCACATCCAGATGGGTATGTACGCCACCGGAACAGGCCAGATCCACATCCAGGCGGCCATCAAGGATGGCAATCCAACGCAGCCGCAGCAGCAGTTCGCTGGAATCGGAGATGGTAACACGGGGCAGTACGGTGCGTGTTTCCGGATCAATATCTGGTTGATAAAAGCGGTTAAAAAGAACCAGGCCTTGAATTCCCAAGTCGGCCAATTTCAGGGCAAAATTGGGCAATGAAGAATAAAACGGACAGAGTTTAACGGCCATGGGAATGTTGACCTGCGAACGCACGGACTTGATGGCCGCTACGGTCTCCTCTTCCAGATGATCGCCGGTAACGGTTAGATCGGTGGCCAGGCGGTACGCATTCAACTCAATGGCATGGGCACCGGCCTGGACAATGGATTTGGCATATTCCGCCCAGCCGCCGGCGGTGATGCCGTTGATGGAAGCAATTACGGGAATTTTAACAGCTTGGCGAATGCGGCGAATGTGCTCAAGATACTCATCGGGCCCAAGCAAAAATTCTTCCGAGGTGGGCATCAGGCCGGGTTCTTCCATATAAGCGTCGGCGTACATTTCCCGGTAGTAAACGGAAGACCGGCTATCGTGGCGAATTTGCTCTTCAAAAAGAGAGTGCATGACGACCGCAGCCGCACCGGCATCCTCCAGACGTTTGACCATGTCCAGGTCGGCAGTCAGTGGCGAAGACCCGACAACTAACGGATTCACAAGTTTCATCCCGAGATAATTGGTGGTCATATCCATAAATCAGATCCTCTTAGTGGCCGCGCCGCCAGAAACTACCAGGCAATCAGAAAAAGCCGATCGGTACCTCCTCGTTCCAGCCGCCGCGTGAAGCGCAAAACCGCGGCGATACCACGCCATTAGTTCCAGGGCCAATGGCCTGGTGACTATAGTTTACAGGAAAAATGCCTGCTTGGCTTCACCAATCAATTTAATAAAGGTAGCCACCCCAACATAATCCAAATTTGGATAATCAATCATTTCTTCAGGTTTGAAGCCCATGACATTCATGGACATCTCGCATATATGAATGCGAACTCCGAGTTCTCCGGCATCCTGTATTAAAGCTTCCAGCGATTTTACGCCGCGCTGCTGCATGACCGCTCGAATCATTTTGGGGCCAACTCCCGCCATTTGCAGTTTGGACAGCGGCAGGGCCTTGGCTCCGCGCGGTAACATCAGCCCGAACATGCGGTCCAGTAATCCTTTGCGCGCAGCCTTTTTAGGATCGCGCAGCGCGGCAATAGCCCAGAACGTGAAAAACATATCTACCTGGACGTCATAAGCGGTGGCACCCAGGGCGATGATAAACGCGGCCATGGTGGTATCCAGATTTCCGCTCATCACGCCCAGAGCCAGGTGATCATTTCCCGCGGACTTTTCCAGGGATTCCACGCGAGTGGTAAGGGCGGAAAGCTTTTCCTCCAATGCAGATGTTTCAAGAACCGTCATAAGAAGCTCCTTTCAAATTAAAAATTATATGCATGGTGTGCCAGGCCTTTCTGGCCGCAATCAGGCGGCGGCGGTCTCCGGTTGAGTTTTCAGTGAAACAGTGGCGGCGGCTTTTTTAACGCTCACAAGATACAGGGCCAGCGGGCGATATAACAGATGCGACCATTTGCTAAATGGCACTTCCACCACCAGCATGGGCACGGCGATGGCAAGATGAATGACATAGATCACATACGTGGCCATGGGAAAACCATTGACGCGGGCCAGGTTGACCATAATACCGGTGAGAGCCGTCAGGAACAGCATGACCAGAAATATCCAGTCGCTGGCTTCACTGAAAAAATGAATGGGTTCCTTCCGACGCCAGCGGGAAATCAGGAATGCCCCGGTGGGGTATAAAAGTGCGATGGTGGCGTAATAGCCCCACAGCCGCTGTGGATTGTAAAACGGATAAATTCGGTCGGTCTGAAACCAGCGCAACAGAATCAGCACCAATACCAGCATGCTCAGGTAACCAGTTACCAGCAGAAGGTGCTTGAGCCAGAAGGATCGGCTGCGGGCTGATCCGCATTGACGCGAGCGCCGTTGAGTAAACATGTGGTCAAAAAAGACCGGTACAGCCTTGAAGTAAATCAGAGGTGAAATGCGGAACATCTGTTTTCCGTCCAGCGTGTTCCAGATCATGCGTGCGGCGTTGGTCAGAAGAAAAAATGAAAGCACCGCCGCCATGATCCAATCGCCCAGTTCAACCCATTTGACTGGGGCAAAGGTGTTCAGCTCAACAGGGGTGGAAAGCACCATGGGGCCATGAAACCACACAAACAGGCCGGTAACGAAAAGGCCCACCAGCACAATGGCGAGAATTTCCGTCAGCGCAGAGTTATAAAATAGCCGGGCCAGACCAGTCCAATCATATTGCGAGGTCAGATAGCGGCGCGATGCCATCATAGTCTCGGCGGGATTGGCCTGGCGTGGGCAGTTTTCCGAGCAATCTCCGCAATAATAACAAAGCCAGGGATCAAGGCTTTTAATCAGCAGGCGTTTTTGGCCGGTTTGAATCAGGCGGATAATACGTCTGGGAAACGTTCCTCCTTCTTCCCGTGCCAGTGGACAGATGACGGTGCAGGTACCGCAATTCATACATAAATCCACGTCTTTACCGCCGAAAAGATGAATATCCTCATGGAGCGTTTTATGGAGTTGTGTGGTCATGGCTGAACCTCCTGAAATACCGTGTTAATGAGCAGCACTCGACGCCGCTGTGCCCTGAGGTGCTTTTTTCTCCGGCACTGCCGGTTTATCACTTTCGACCAGGCCGTAGCGCACGTATTGGTCCGCATCGCCGGCTTCGCGCACCAAGCCGTACTTTCTCATGCCCATGAGATGCCAGAAGACCTGCTGAGCCGGGAATTGAGTGGCGGCTGCCAGTTCCGGCACGGTAACAGGGCCTTTGGCAAGCGCTTCGCGAATGGCCTTTCGGATGGTGGTTTGTTCCTTGAGACGGGCGCGTTTTTCCTCGCTGATACCACCCATGCGCTTGCGCAGCGCGGCCAGAGCCTGTTTCTGTTCCGCAGTGAGTGTTTTGGCGGACATGGCAAATCTCCTGTGTGAAAATCAACTCGTGGCGGCGGCCACCGCTGGAATATCCGCAGTCAGACCGTCAACCATGGCGTCATATTGATCCAGTCGCCAGCCGTTAAGGTTAATCGCCCGGGTGGGGCATACCGCCACACAGGCTCCGCAACCAACACACAATCCCGGGTTTACACGGGCTTGCCGCACGGACTTGCCGTTCACCTGCGTTTCAACCATGGCGATGGCTCCATCATATTCGCACTGGGTGACACAGGAGCCGCTGCCCTGGCAAAGATCGGCATCAACCTGGGCTACGTACGGATTCAGTTCCACTACATCTTTGAGGAACATGGCACTGGCCTTGACCGCGGCCGCTCCGGCGGCGTTAAGTGTTTCTTCAATATTCATCGGTCCCTGGACCGTTCCGGCCAACAGCACGCCATTAACGGATATTTCGACCGGTCGCAGCTTGGGGTGAATTTCTTGAATGAAGCGATCTTCCCCGACCGGGAGTTTGAACATATTGATCAGATCGGGGATGTCGCCGGCCATTAAGCCGACGGCCAGTACCAGCATATCCACATCCAGGGTTAACTCTTCACCCCAGGTGAGGTAATCCTTGAAGGTGATGTGCAATGATGGTTCACCGGGATGTTTGCCGTTCGCAAGCTCAACCCGCGGTATTTCGTCGCCGTGATAACGGAAAAACACGACTCCCGCCTTGCCGGCCCGCACGTAATAATCTTCGTGCCCGCGACCATAGGTGCGAATATCCTGATGCAGGTCGTACACCTGCAGAGATGGAAACCGCTCTTTGGCTGCCAAGGCCTGCTGCAACGTGGTCGTACAGCAGACGCGGGAACAATAAGTGTTGATTTTTCCATCAGCCCGCGGTGTATGCACGCCATCAATTTGCCGGCTGCCGACGCAGTGCAGAAATGCTATGCTGCGTATGGTTCTGCCTTTGTAGACCAGTTCGCCGGCGCCGGTCTGCTGGCCGCGCATCAGGTCAATGAATTCGGGCATCGTGATCACACCCGGATCTTTGCGATATAGAAATTCACCATCGTCGGGAACGTATGGCCGAAAGCCCGTGGCCATGACAATAGCGCCGATGGTGGTTTGTGTTGAGGTCATAGCTCCGGACGGCCCAAGCGGTCCTTCAATGGTTACCTGGAAACTGCCCACGAAACCTTTTACCGCGGTGACCTTGCAATTCAACAGTATTTCCACCAGCGGGTTTGCATCCAGTTGGGCCAGGAGTTTAGTAACCAGTTGGCCGGCGGGGGTATCCGTTGGAAACACACGATTCCATTGATTTAACCGTCCGCCGAGGCGACCGCTGGATTCCACCAGCAGCACCGGAATGCCGCGCCCGGCCAGATCGGCGGCTACCTTCATGCCGGCAATGCCTCCGCCGATGACCAGTGCCTTGCGATGATTGGGAAGCCGAATTTGATCCAGTGGGGTGGAATATTGCAATTTGCCCACAGCTGCGGCAATCATGCGAATGGATTTGGCGGTGGCTCCCGCGGGATCATGTTTATGCGCCCAGGAGCCTTGCTCGCGAATGTTCGCATGCTCATAGAGGTACGGATTCAGACCGCCGCGCTGCACCGCTCCGCGAAAAGTCAGCTCGTGGAGAAATGGCGAGCAGGATGCCACCACCACCCGGTCGAGCTTTTCAGCCTGAATATCCTGGCTGATGGTGTTTTGGCCGGGGTCGCTGCAGCAAAAGGTGTGAACCTTGGCCACCACCACGCCGGGAATATGCCGGGACACCTCGGCGACGCGATCAACATCCACGACGTCGGAAATATTTCCGCCGCAGCGGCAGATGTAAACGCCGATGCGAGGCTCCTGGTGGTCATGTTGGCTGTTGTTGATCGTATTCATCGGATCTCCTTTCAAAGCCCGGCCTGGACGGCTTGGTCGTCATGGATTTCTCCCTCGCCTCGCTGAACAAGGTGAACCGCCGCCGTATCGGTTGGGATGTCCGGGTTTTTACTGCCTTTTTGTTGATGTAAATAACGGCGGGCGGCCATGGCGGAAGCTCCGGATTCCGTAATCGTGTCAACAATATCTTTAGGGCCTGATGCGGTACCGGCGGAGAAAATACCCGGCAGGTTGGTAGCACTTGGATTGGTCACATCGGGTGAAGCCACAAAGCCGTCTGAGCCGCGCTGAAGCGATGAGTGCTCCGAGACATTCCACTGAGGCAGCATGCCCTGGGCCAAGACGACCAAGTCATGGCGCTGCTGGCGGCAGGGATCGGCGGCTTCTTCAGTAAGTTCAACGTGCAGCAGCATATCATCGTTCGGAGCGGATTCGATACGTGCAACTTTGCCGCGCACAAAGTTAATTCCCATGGCCCTGGCATTCTGATAGAACTGCTCGTAGCCTTTGCCAAAAGCCCGGATGTCCATATAATAAATGGTGATATCGGCCATGGGCAACGCGCCGGAAAGCAGCATGGCCTGCTTGATGGCATACATGCAGCAAACGCGCGAACAATAGGGCACTCCAATGGTTTCATCGCGGGAGCCGGCGCATTGCACAAAGGCGACGGAACTGGGAATTTTGCCATCCGATGGCCGCAGTACCCGGCCGTAAGGGGCGTGCGGTGCCAGCAACCGCTCCATCGTCAAAGGTGAAATGACATTTTTACTTTGCGCCGCATTGTATTGAGGTTTCACATTCAGGCTGTTGAGCGCAAAACCGGAAGCCACGATCACCGTACCGGCATGGACGGTAAAGGTTTGCGGCTCCTGTGCATAATCGATGGCGTCGGTGGGGCAGGCTCTGGCGCATAGTCCGCAGGTGGTGCAATAATCCGGGTTCAGCACCGCCTTTTGGGGAATGGCGTTGGTAAAGGGAATGGCGATGGCCCGTATCGCTCCCAATCCCAGTTCAAAAGGATCGTGATATTCGATTTCGCAGGCGTATTCACAAAGTCGGCATCCAATGCACTTTTCCGGGTCCACATAGGTCGCCTTGCGGGTCACGGTAATCCGCTGTCCGGCACCGACTGTTTCAATCTGGTTCACTTCGGTATTGACCATCAATTGAATGTTGGGATGATGGGCCGCGGCTGACATTTTGGGCGTGGTGATGCAACTGGCACAATCCAATGTGGGAAAGACTTTGCTTAAGGCAATCATCTGCCCGCCAATGCTGGATTGTCGTTCGACGATGATGACCTTAAATCCCTGGTCAGCCATGTCCAGGGCGGACTGGATGCCGGCGATGCCACCGCCAACGACCAGTACATCTGTATGAATCTGCTTCTCCATTGCTATCATGACATCCACCTTTCATCATGCGCTGACGGGTTCGGCTGCCGCAACAGCAGCCGTGGGTCTGAGTTGCCGCCGGCATATTTGCTCAATGGTGGCGGCCTTGGCACGATCAACAGGTCCCAGCTTGAGCAATTTATCATTGAGTTCGCCAACTTCCTTGAGATACGCCTTAATGCAAACCGTACAAATGGCAGTCAGGCGAATTCGCTGAATTTCCAGTCCCTCGCGCTTCATCACGGCAGTAAGCTTGTCAATGCGCGCGGCCAGGCGGTCATAAGCACCACGATACGGGCAGTCGGATCCGCAGGCGGCGATGAGTATGCCGTCTATTCCCCGCGCATAGCAGCGCAGAAAAAAGTCCATCGGAAACAGTACCGGTGACGGCACACGTAGCACGTAAATGTTGGAACCGTATTCCAGGTGGGCCTTGCCCACGGCATCCGCGCCGGGATATGCGCATCGCTCCGTGGCTAAAACCAGAATTTTGGGAGTAAAAGCGGCGACCATACAGCACCTCGATATTGCCGGGATTTAAGTTAATACCGCAGTTATTTTTTGCGGCGTACGAACAGCCGGTCGTGGCCGTCCGCTTCGATAAATCCGAGAAATTCATGTCCCATCTTGCCGGACCATGCGCTGATGTCCTTCCGGGAGCCTTGATCATTGGATTTAATTTCGATGATCTGGCCTCCTTTCACCGCGCCAATACCTTTTTTGGCTTCCAGCAGCGGACCTGGGCAGGCGGTGCCCCGGGCATCAATCACCTTGTCCGGAATTATGGCGGTTAACTCTTCGGTAGTCATAATAAGAACTCCTTCTTTAATAAGGGTAAAACGCTGTCACTGTTTTGTTTATCGGTCGCGTTGGTTGC
Source organism: Planctomycetota bacterium (assembly GCA_021851715.1). Classification (GTDB taxonomy): domain Bacteria; phylum Planctomycetota; class Phycisphaerae; order WQYP01; family WQYP01; genus JABEVA01. Next base: position 12,311 of record JAJZCR010000057.1, on the reverse strand, counting down.
CAGTGCGAGCATGGTGTGTCCTGGCGGCCGGATCTTTTGACGCAAGGCTTTCCGATACGTGGTACCATGGGACGCCCGTCGGGCACGGCATTGGACATTTTCAACCAGGGCATCGCGAATCATTTCGGCGGCCTGAACAAAGCGGGGATCCGCAATCTGATAAAACACTTGTTGACCGCGTTTCTCCTTGGTCAAGGCACCGTTTTTTTGCATGACGCGCAGATGTTGGGATGCATTGGGCAGCGATACATGCGATTTTTCAGCCAGTGCCGAAACCGTCTGAGGACCATGCTGAAGGGCGCAGAATATCCGGATTCTGGTCGGATGGGCCAGCAGCGAGAAGAACCCGCCCATCAATTCGCACAGCTCTGCATTCATCCGGACTAACATCGACAACTCCATGTTCTTCGGTTGCGGTTGTCTGTAATTGCTAAACTACGCAATTACATCTGGCCAACACAATACCATGCGGCGGTCGGTCACTGCACAGAAATAAGTATCGCTTAAATACCGTATCGACGCATATAGGATAATCACCGGATGTGATATAGGGTCTTACCTTCATTGATGATAGGTAAATGTCCTAACGCGCCGTCTTTAACAGAAACATGTGCAGGTCTGCGGTTGAAGCTGGGAAGATGGTTCTCAAGATCCTCTGGATACACACCTTCGGGCAACTCTGCGACCATCGGTACATTAATACGTATACTATATACTTGTGGTTGATGTTGCGGATCGCTCATATTGACAGGGGTATTGGCGTGGTGCCGGGGCGAATAAAAATACTTGGCAAGCTCAGGCCAAAGATAAGTTGGCTCACCTCCCCGTGTCGCTTGGCCGGTGGATGCATACTTCTATTTCAACGCCTGGCCGCCGGTGCGCAAGACGTAGTGGAGCGGTAACAGATGTTCGCCGGTGCCACACTTAATCCATCTGGAGCACCGCGATCACATATTGACACCATTCCAGCTTAATCCTAGAAGTAGGTAAGTGCGTACGAGGTGGCGTCTCGGCTGTGGCCCAGGTACATAGTGTGCTCGGTGATGGGCCGACCGCAACTTCAGGTGTGTTGTGGTTGGCATCAGAATAAGGAGATCCGATATGACCTTTACAAGCGTCAACGACTGGAAAAAGTTTTTTTTGAGTCATACCAAAAGCACGGTCATGGCGTTCGTACTGGCGGGGTTTCTGGCCATTTACATAGGCATTACCCAGCAGGAATATCCGCCTGTGAAAGGCGGGGTTATTAGCCATTCTGTTCGATCTGTCACTGGTGAATTTCATCCTTTCGGCTTTCTGTACACCCCCAGCTTCACGGTTCCGGAACGGGTTGCGTTGATTCTGGTGTTGCTGATCGCGATAGCGGGTTTGTGTTATGCGGCGTTTTTAATCCGCCTGATCAAGCGGGCTGATCGCGGTACCGCCAAAATGCAGGAGGTGGCATCGGCCATTCGGCAAGGCTCCATTGCCTATCTGAGAAGACAACGGCGAACGCTTCTTCCATTGATCGGTCTTATTGCGCTGGTGCTGGTGGCCACAGCCAGTTGGACCACTGCGGCTGGATGGAATTTGCCGCTCGGACGCGGTATTGCCTTCTTAATGGGATCGCTATTTTCAATGGCCGTGGGGACCGTTGGTATGTTGATGGCGACGGAGGGAAACCTGGCGGTGGCGGCAGCGGCTCCACAAGGCTTTGGTAAAGCATTGCAGCTTGGCTATCGGACCGGCACGGTTACAGGCATGCTCAATGATGGATTGGGATTGATCGGAGCGACCACCATATTTATGTATTTCGGCAATCGCGCCCCTGAGGCCTTGCTGGGGTTTGGATTTGGTGGAACTTTACTGGCTTTGTTCATGCGGGTGGGAGGGGGAATTTATACCAAGGCGGCGGATGTTGGGGCGGACCTGGTGGGCAAGGTTGAAAAAGATATTCCTGAAGATGATCCGCGGAACGCCGCCACCATCGCGGACAATGTCGGCGATAATGTCGGCGATTGTGCGGGCATGGCCGCGGATATTTTTGAAAGCTATGAAGTCACCATGGTTGCAGCCATGATTCTAGGCTGGGCCAGCTTCGGGCATATCGGCATGATTTTTCCGCTGTTGGTCCGGGGCGTGGGCGTGTGCTCGGACATGATTGCAACATTCAGTGTTCGCGCCTCCAGTACCGGCAACGATGCTGCAGCCATGGGTGCCATTAACCGCGGTTACCGCCTCGGGGCTGTTCTTAGCACCCTGGGCTTTCTGGCGGTGGGTTTCTGGTATCTGCGGTTTAATGGCGCGGCCATTGCACACGTAGCAGGGCTGCAGGCCGTTATGAATAGTTCTCCATGGTGGGCCAACTTCGGCTTTCACGGGCTGGATATGCGTCCGGCAGAAGCCACGCTCGTGGGCATTATCCTGGCCCTGACCCTGAACTTGTCCACGGAATACTTCACCGGTACCCACGAGCCTCCTGTGGATTCCATGGTCAAAGCCTGCGCCACAGGCTCGGCTACCAATATCATCACCGGATTGTCGGTGGGAATGGAAAGCTCCGTAAGTGCGATCGTCATCATTGCGTGCTGCGTAACAGCCAGCAGCCTGATCTTCATGGGGACCAATCCGATTTTTGTAGCTTATGGCATCTCCATGACGGGTATTGGCATGCTCACGCTGGCCGGCAACACCTTGAGTATGGATGTGTTTGGTCCGGTGGCGGATAACGCCAACGGTATCGGCGAAATGGGTTATGATCGCGAGGAAATGGGTGAAGCCAACTACGTGCGGGCTCGCCAGGTGCTGGCCGACCTTGATGCCACCGGCAATACCACCAAGGCCCTTACCAAAGGCATCGCCATTGGTTCCGCTGTGATTGCGGCTATCAGTTTATTTGCGGCATTTATCACGCTGGTGGCCACGGGGGGTATGTCCGACCATGCCCGTGTCGCGGAAGCGGCATATCGAGCGGTGTCCGGAATTATGACCGTGGCGAGTCCTAAGCTGCTGGTGGGATTGCTGCTGGGTGGGGCGGTTCCATTTCTCTTTAGCTCCATGACCATTCGCGCGGTGGGGCGGGCGGCTTTTTTAATTGTAAAGGAATGTCGTTTGCAGTTCCGTGATGCACAAATATGGAGCGGCGAAAAGAAGCCCGATTATGGCAGAGTGGTCCATATCTGCACATCCACGGCCCAGCGCGAATTAATTGGCCCGGGATTTCTGGCCATTCTTTCTCCATTGCTGGTGGGATTCCTGCTGGGTGTTGTGGCGTTGGCTGGATTTTTAGCGGGAGCTATTTTATCCGGCCAATTGATGGCGGTGTTCATGGCCAATGCCGGTGGCGCATGGGACAACGCCAAAAAGACCATCGAAGATGAACCGCGCAACGCAGCCGAAAACAAAGGCAAAGGCTCCGTGCGGCACAAAGCCGCTGTTACCGGCGATACGGTGGGCGATCCGCTGAAGGATACCGCAGGCCCCGCCATTAATCCGCTGCTGAAGGTAATGAATATGGTGGCGCTGCTGGCCGTACCGCTGATTTTGCCGTTTGACGCATCGCTGTGGAAGACCGAAACGACATACCTGCCCTCCGGCGCAATCAACCAGCTAAGCTCGCATTCTTGGATTGCGCCAACCATTGGAGTGATCTCCATTGGGATTATTGCCTGGGCTGTCTATCGGTCCAAACACGAAACCCGTGCCATGGTGGAAATTGAAAAGCATCTGGAGGGGCAATAACCAGCCGGAGGCATCATGCTCGTCGTCGCCGGCCCCAGGCGTACAGGTGCATGGCCGCAGGCGGTTGCTTGATGGGCATAACCCGGAGTCTGTGTTCAAAGCGATCAGGGAAAACATCATGCGCTCTGTCCAGCGGAAACTCGCGGTGAAGGCGGCTGGTTTTGGGATGCTGGCCACGCTGGTGCTCTGCAGCCTGACCTTGTGGGTGATTGTGGTGCTGGTGTTTCATAACCACCCGGCTTTACTGGCACTGGCTGCAACCGCGTATGTTTTTGGGCTTCGCCACGCACTGGATGCGGATCATATTGCCGCCATTGACGGCGTAACCCGCCGGTTGCTCTCTGCGGGTAAAAAACGAACTTCCGTCGGATTGATGTTTTCCCTCGGTCATTCCATGGTGGTTGTCGGGCTGTCTTTGCTGCTGATTACCAGCGTAAGTAGAGTAAGCCACTCACTTTCCGGCTTGTTGAAATTCGGAACGGTCTTTGGCGGGGTGGTGTCCGCGGCGCTGCTGCTGGCGGTGGGCGGCGTGAATTTCTGGGGGCTGTATCATTCCTGGCGGCAGGAGAAAAAACGTCGACCTCATCGCTTGGCCACTGAATCCTGGAATGTGCCCATATCCAGTTCCGGTGGCATATTCAGCAGACTCTTTGGCCCGGTGCTGAAACTGGTGGACACCAACTGGAAAATGTTTGTCGTTGGTTTTTTGTTTGGCCTGGGCTTTGACACCGCCAGCGAAATCGCCATTCTGGTTATTTCCGCAGGCACGGCATCACAGGGCATGCCATTATGGTATTGTCTTTTGTTTCCGCTCTTATTCGCCGCGGGTATGAGCATGGTCGATTCTCTGGATAATATCCTCATTCTTTCCGCGTGTAACTGGGCTCTCACCACGCCACGTGGTGCCAGGTACTACAATACCGCCATGACCTTGACCACCATTGTGATGGCCGTGGGCATCGGCATCATTGAAATCTGGGGAATTTTCTCTCCCCGCACCGGATCCTGGATTGCCGTTATCAACAGCCACTTTGTGTTTGTGGGGGCCGGCTTTGTGCTGGTGATCGCCGCTCTCTGGTTGTTTTTATGGCTGGTATACCGCCTGCGGGCCAAGGCGATGCCGGTCTGATAAGCCTGCAGCGCCGGCGGCGTCATGGAGCGTCTTCCAATCAATCGCTACGGCTCCACCGCACCCATTTCCGGCAGGGCCAGTTGGTCGATATACGTGGTTTCAAATTCCGGATCGAGATTCAATTCAATGGTTTGCACGCATCGGGCGATGCGGCGGATTTCATCCATGGCGGAAGCATCCACCAGTGAAAGGTACGCGCCCGCCAACGACGTATTGCCCACGGGGATAATCTGTTCCGGGGCAAAGCCCGGCAATAATCCGCAGGCGATGGCATTGGAGGCAATCATGTATGTTCCAAAACCACCTGCCAGATACACGCGTTTAATCTGCGCCGGCGTCACCTCGGCCCGCTTCATCAGAATCATAATTCCAGCGGCTATCGCGGCTTTCGAAGACAAGAGTCCGGCAATATCCGCTTCCGCCACAACAATGGGGCGTTTGGCCTGGCCATAAGCCAAAACCATCGCCCGGTCTTCCACTGAACCGCGACGAGGCCTCCAGGCAATCATGTGGGCCTGGGCGTCCGGCACGGCTTGAAGATCAAAGCGGCCCATCGTATCGATCAGGCCGATGCGGCGTGCTTCCGCCAGAAAATCCACATAAGCCGAGCCGCACAACCCGGCGACATACCCATTCTCACCAATTCGCCGGGTTTGAATTTGCAGCGGATCGGTCTTCAGGTGTACGTAAGCAATGGCTCCATCGCCGGCTCGCATGCCGCAGGCCAGCCCGGCACCTTCGAAGGCTGGGCCGGCGGCGGTGGCGCAGCCCAGGAGCAAATCCTGCTTTTTAAAGATGATTTCTCCATTCGTACCGATGTCAATGAGCAGCGATGGGCCATCATCGTAAATCAGCCCGGAGGCCAGAATACCAGCGGCCAGATCGGCTCCCACATAAGCGGCCGGTGATGGCAGAAGATGAACGGCTTTGGCCGGTGCAGCTCCAGTTTTGGCGGCGGTAAATATCGTAGGGCCGTTTAAATGCAGATACTCCAGGAATTTGGGCGTAAACGGCACCGTGCCCAGTCCGGAAGGATCCGCGCCCGCAAACAAATGCTGCATGGTGGTATTACCCGCCACCGCCACAGCCTGCAGTGGTGTGTCCGCTGGAACCCGGGCAATTTCCAATGTTTCCCGCAGCAGCGGCGCAATCGTGTCTTCACAGACCGCCTCGTGCATGCGTGCGATCATGGTTGGATCCTGCCCGCATAAGGATATTCGTGTGACCACATCATCAGCCAAGTTAATCTGTCCGTTAAAATTCGCCGCCTGCGCCAGCACCTGGCCTGTGCTCAAATCCACCAGCAGTGCCACTACCGTGGTGGTACCAATATCGATGGCCGCTCCCAATGGCTGCCTGACAGGCTCGCGTTCAAATGCGGTAATCGACCAACCGGCGGGTTGATATTGCAGGACGGCCCAAACCTGGGAGACGCTCCGGTTCTGGTGCCACTGCTGCAGGGCTGCGGGGGTAACGATCGGCGTGGAGCGCAAACCTAAAGATTGTTTCAGATAGTGGGCCGCTCCTTCAGCCGTGGAGCTGTGCTCATCAGGCTCTTGCCGCTGCACCGGAATCTGCTGCCACAGCGGAAAGTTGGAAAACGGCACACTGATGCGGTAATCCTTGAGCACCTGCGGCTCATAAGCCAGCAGGGACCTGGCCGGCACACAAATCCGTAATTCGTGCGGGGAGTTCTGCGGATCCGCCACGCGATATTCGCAGGCCCGCACGAATAATGGTTCCCTGGCGGCGTGAATTGTCTGGCCATCCATCAGATGGATCAAGCTTCCCTCAAGCAAATCCACCAGACAGCCGTCGCATTTTCCGCGCTGACCGCAGCGGGTATTCAGCGGCAACCCGAAATGACGCAGTACTTCCGTCAGCGGCAGCATTTGCTGGTTCTGATCCAGCAAAACAGTTCGCGTTCCAGTGGTGATTTCAATATGCAGTGAAACAGGTGGGTGATTCATCAATTCTCGCCTGCTTGGCACAACACGGGTGGTTCCATCGCCAGGCCGCCAGGCCTGGCGATGGGTTTATTTTTGCGGCGATACACTTTCTTTGATCACATCAAGCTTCCCTATGGGCTTGAGGCTGGAATGATTTTTCCCCCAGAATCGTCGAGCCTGCTCAAGGTAATACATATAATTTTCCAGCGGTACATCCGGCGGCACCCGGTGGTCGGCAAAGGGGATAAAGCCACCTTCTTCCACCAGGGGCGTTAACCGATGCACTTCGCGTTCAATCTCTCTCTTACCGCGGGCCAGAATGTGTTTGTCAAATCCGCCCATCATTAAAAGTTCGCGGCCGTAGTGCTTTCGATATTGCACCGGGTCCGCCTGCCAGGTGCCTACTTCCAGGGGAAACATGCAGTTAACGCCGGCTTCCATCCAAAGGGGCAGCAGATCATCAATTTTTCCATCGCAATCAACCCAGATCACATCCACGCCGTGGCTGCGGGCCAGATCCGTAATGCGCCGGTACTGCGGTACCAGGTACTTTTTGAAAAAAGGTGGGCTTAACAGTGGTCCGGAATTGAAGCACATGTCCTCCCACATACTGATGGCGTCCAGATGGGCTCCGGTGGCAAACACCCGCCCCAGCATCGCCACCGCAACATCCGCCAGGGTGATTACCATTTCTTCAAACCATGCCGGGTCGTCATACGGAATCAAGGCAATATTTTCCATCCCCATCCAGTCGCGTAAGCAGCCAAACAGGCTGCCTGCCCAGCCCGCACAAGGGGTGGAACGGTGCGGGTCAGTCCAGATTTTTACAGCCTGATCCAGGTTCGATCCGCTCGGAAATCTCCCGGGTGTGGCGGCATCCAGTTTCGGTTTGTAGTGCGTGTTCCAGCTTTCGCGGTCCACCAGTAGATGGCCCAGATGGGTGGGAATGGACCCCATGTATTTTTTTCGCAGCACCCGTACCCCGTCGGATTGCTGTACCACTTCATGATCGCCACGATCTTCCAGCACCTTTTCAGGAAATGCGGGGTATAGCCCCACGTTCGGTGACGGGCCGCCATTGTATAAGTCCATGCCGAAAAATTTGTCAGTTTGCGTGGTATCGTGTCCGCCGGTAACCCAGGCGGGCAAACCCTGGCTGTGCCAGCCGTCAATGGTTTCCGGCCAGAATCCAAAATCGCAGATGGGGCTGCGATCCCGTGGTTGATAGTGCATGGTCGCATTAAAGCGTTCCCGGTCATTCATCGGTAACTACCGCCTTTCCTGTGTCGTTCGCCAACGCACTGGTGTGCCAATTCACCTTTGCCACGGCCGAAGCTGCGTGCAGACTGACCGTGGCGAGCCAGTATACCCGGAAATTCCCTCAGGGTGTGTACCGGGTGTTACCCCGGAGGAGTGGCTTCAAGTTCCTGCTGGCTGGGTTGCCGTTTGCCGGACAAAGGCTGGCGAACCGCAGGTCTGGCTGTGGCGGGGCGCTGATCGGTTCGGCCTTCCTCGTCTGTTCCTGCATTGGTTGCCCCTCCGCGCGACATGGCAATCACACCGGTGCGCGCCAATTCGCGAATTCCGTACGGGCGCACCAATTCCACAAAGGCATCAAGTTTTTCCTCTTCGCCGGAAAGTTCCACCATCAGGCTGCTCATGCCCACATCGACAACGCGACCCCGGAACAGCGCCGCGAGTTCAATAATTTCGCTGCGGCTGCCGGCGGTAGCACTTAGCTTGACCAGCATCAGGTCCCGGGAAACATACGGCGTTTCCTTGTAGTCGCGCACCTTGACCACGGTTACAATTTTAGCCAGTTGCTTGCGCACCTGATCCAGGGTGCGTTCGTCGGCGTTTACCACAATGGTCATGCGCGAAAAATTTGGATCCTCGGTTCGGCCGACCACCAGCGAATCAATGTTAAATCCCCGGGCGGAAAACATGTTGGCAACATGGGCCAGCACACCGGGTTCGTTCATCACCGTAGCAGTTAAAATATGACGCATAAAATTCTCCTTGAAGGTTAAGCCTTCAGCAAGCCCACCGGGCCTCTTCGTTTTGCTTGGTTGCCGCGCAAATACCGGGCGCTGAAAGCGCAGATGAAATCAGGCCAACGTTCCCATTTCGCGATCGCTGTTGGGCGCTGCACATCCGACAATGCCCAGTTCCATCTCATGGAGCCCTTTTCCGCTGGCCACCATTGGATACACGTTTTCATCCGTTTCGCAGAGAAAATCCACTACGCACGGACCGGGATGGTTCACCATTTCCTCCACGCATTGGATCAGGTCTTGCTTGCGATGGCAGCGCAGGCCCCGGATGCCGAAGCTTTCAGCCATGGCCGCAAAATCCGGGTTCACCATTTCGCTGTGCGAAAATCGTCCCTTATAGAAAAGCTGCTGCCATTGCCGCACCATTCCCTGAAAGCGATTGTTCAAGATCGCCACTTTCACCGGCAGGTTGTACTGGCTCATGGTGGCCAGTTCCATCGCCGTCATGATGTAGGAGGCGTCGCCGTCTATGTCAATCACCAGCTCATTAGGACGGCCGACCTGTGCGCCAATGGCCGCGGGCAGGCCGAAGCCCATGGTTCCAAGACCGCCGCTGGTAATCATGCTTCGCGGAACGCTCCAGCGCACAAACTGCGCCGCCCACATCTGGTGCTGACCCACGCCTGTGGTGAACACTGCTTTTCCGCCGGTCACTTTGTTGATGGCTTCGATAACCGCCTGCGGCTTGGAAATCGCGGTATCGTCTTTATAGGCAAAGGGAAAAGACGCCTTCCAGCGGGCCACCTGCGACAGCCACGAACTGCGTGGACGCGATTCAATGTAGCCCAGCATTTCTTCCAGGCACAGGCGGGCGTCACCCACCACCGGCACATCCACCTTCACATTTTTGCTGATGCTGGAGGGATCAATATCCACGTGCACGATTTTCGCCTTGGGGGCAAAGAGTTTTAGATTGCCGGTCACGCGGTCGTCAAAGCGTGCGCCCACGGCAATTAAACAGTCACTTTCCTGCACCGCATAATTTGCATACGCGCTGCCATGCATGCCCAGCATGTGCAGACTCAGCGGGCTATTTTCATCAAAGGCCCCCAGGCCCAAAAGTGTCGTGGTGGTGGGAATGTTGCCTTTGCGAGCGATTTCACGCACGTGCGGCCACGCCTGGCTGAGAATCACTCCGCCGCCCACGTACAACACCGGACGTTCCGAGGCATTAATTAAATCCGCCGCGGCCTTCACCATTTTGCTGTGGCCGGCCTTGTAGATTTTGTAACCCGGAAGATAGGGCGTATCATCCACCGCCTCTTCGATTTTTCCCGTAGTCACATCCACCGGCAAATCCACCAGCACCGGACCGGGTCGGCCCGTTGTGGCGATAATGAATGCTTCATTGATGATGCGCGGCAGGTCGCGCACATTTTTCACCAGGTAATTCCGTTTCGTCACCGGCCGTGTGATGCCGGTGACGTCCGCTTCCTGAAAGGCATCGTTACCAATCAGGTAGCTTCGCACCTGGCCGGAAAAGACGATTATGGGGATCGAATCCATGTACGCCGTGGCCAGCGGGGTAACGGTATTGGTGGCACCAGGGCCGCTGGTGACAATCACAATTCCCGGCTTGCCGGTGGCACGCGCGTAACCATCGGCCATGTGGCCGGCACCCTGTTCATGCCGCACCAGAATAAAATTTAGTTGCTTTTCGTAGAGCTGGTCAAACGTGGGCAAAATGGCTCCGCCCGGATAACCAAAGGCATCCGTGACCCCGTGTTCCAGCAACATCTGGAGGAGTATCTGCGCGCCCGTCATGCCGTTAAAGCGATCCGTTTTGCCGGTGGGACGGCCCAAAACCGGCAATCCGCCGGCGGTGGACTCCGTCGCTTTGGCGACATTTTCCACCACTATGCTGCCTGCACCATGCATAGGTGGAGCACCGATTGGGTGGGGAACCTTGGATGTAGTTTTGGCGGCAGGCGAGTTCGCCCCCGCCCCGATGGGGGAAGTGGAGGTAGACATAAAAACCTTTCAACAACTCCGACTGCCTTGGCCAGGTTAGCAAGCGTCCGCCGATGGCGAATTACACCTGCGCCGGTCCAATCCGTCGCTTTTCTTACGAAAAACGCCCACCCATCCAAGCCCGCAGGCCGGTAGATGTGCCGTTGTTCCCGACATTATGCGCAAATGCCTTTTTAAATGCAAGTCGTCGTTCAATCGCGCTGTTGGCCGAACAACTGCAGGAGAAACAGGAAAATGTTGATAAAATCGAGATATAGCGTCAAGGCCCCAATAATGGAGGCCTTTTCGTTGGCCTGTGAACCATCTGGTCCGGCCATATACATGTACTTGATTTTCTGGGTGTCATACGCCGTCAGCCCTACAAAAACCAACACTCCAATAACACTGATGAGGTATTCAAAGGCTGAACTCTGCATAAAAAAGTTCACGATCATCGCAATAATAATCCCCCAAAGAGCCATACCGCAAAGATGGCCGATCGAGGTTAAATTTCGCTGCGTAATATACCCATAGGCTGCCGAACTGCCGAAGGTGGCAGCGGAAATAAAAAACACCTCAAAAATTGAGCTTCTTGTGTAAGCCAGAAAAATCGACGATAACGCCGCTCCCATGACAGCACTGAAAAGCAGAAATAGCAACGTAGCGGTAATGGCCGGCAATTTAGCTACCGCGCCCCGAATGGCAAAGATAAGACCGATCATCAGGACAAACAAAATAATGCCGCTCAGCGGGTTGCCATTCACAAATTGATTGGCGGCCTTATTGCCTGATACCAACAGAGCCACAATGCCTGTAACTGAAAGCCCCACTGTCATCCAGGCGAAAACTTTGCTGATGAACCTGCGTTGCGCGACGACATCCGCCTGTTCCGATGGAACCAGGGCGTCGTTATAGCCCGAATTTGAAAATTGACTCATGGCCGTTATTCTCCGTTTCAAAACGCTGCATCGTTCCGGTGGCAGCGGACACCTTTTACTACGTTCGTATTATAGCCAAGTTTGGCTTGCACGGTAACCCCGATGGATAATCGCATGGAATATGGCGGAGTATCCCCATAGTGATGGCCGTGGGGAGGTCTGCAAGAGGCCATGACTGCTCTGGTGGAGATTTTGTACCCTTGGTGGCTCCAGATGCAATTATGGCCACAGCGTTTTGAAGGCCAAGCTGCAGGTATCCGCGTGGCAAGCCGAGGTCGATTGTAACTTTAGTAAAAGTGGCACGTTTGACTATCAACTAGTCCGATGTGCTGCGCCGTATGCCGTTGATGAATTATGCAGCGTTGTCCTGCGGTGGAACTGTGTTTTAAGGATGTTGGATAGAGGATTATCAGACCATGAAGAATACTAATTCATCGAACCGCTCCCGGCCGCGACTTCACGGTTTTATCTCTGTAGGGGCCTTATGTCAAGCGTCCGAAAATGGCATTATGGAGGTCTCATATCTACAGTCCTTGTCAGAATCTTATTTTCCGTCCGGGTCCGTCCG
>JAJZCR010000056.1 GCA_021851715.1 Planctomycetota bacterium | reverse complement strand
GGCCCGTCAGCGCCCGAACAGTGCCGTTAAAATCGCATTCGCTTTGTTGGAGTTGTCATGTCGGCAGTGCGGCGATTTCCCGGCCGGATGTCCGGCGGAGTTTATTTCGGGCCTGCCGACTGGCGGGCCAAAAAATGGGCCATTCCGCCGTCACCAATTCCGGAATCCGCCGCCGCGGGCGTCGCCGCCGTTACGAATCGCGCGGACCTGTCGGCCCTGCTGCGGCGCGTGGCCTTGGGAAAAACCAATCTATTTACGCCTGCGTTGGCAGACCAGCTTGCATTGCTGGGCGAACGGCCCGTGCGGTTGCTGGTGCTTAATCTTCTGCCCAGCGAGCCGGAATCGACCCTGGCGGCGGCGCTGACCGACCTGGCATTGCCGCACCTGCGGGCCGGCTTGACGCTTTTGGATATGGCGGTTCGTGCCGACCATCGCCTGGTGGCGGTAGATCGCCACGATCAGCGGACGCTTAAGGTATGGCGCAGCGTAGCGCAAGGTCACGATCTTGAGGTAAAGGCACTGCTTGGGAAGTACCCCCTGGCTCATCCGCTGGTGTTACTCCGCGTACTGTGCCGGCGATCGGCGCTGAACTACCAGGCCCCCGCTGCTGCAGGATTCCTGGTAGTCGATCCGATTACCTGTTGGGCCTTGGGCCGCGCGGCCGCCGGCGAAACTCGCCTGACCCACCGGCCCGTGCAGGTGGTTGTCGAAGGACTTGAACCGGTGTTGGCCATGGCCCCTGTCGGCGAACCCTTGCAGGACTTGTTTGCCCGGCTGGGCTTCCCGACGACGGGCATGGAATGTATTGCCGGAGGAATGCTCAGCGGGCGGCTGGTAAATCCCGCCGACGCGGTCATGGAACCTCACACCGATGTGGTGGCTCTGCGGCCCACTCCCCGGCCGGAACCCTCCGCCGATTGTATTGGTTGTGGCTGGTGTGTGCAGGCGTGTCCGACCGCCTTGAATCCGGCGGCCATCCTGGCGGCTGCCGGTATGCGTGCCGCCATGCCATTGGCGCATTTGTATGAGGCCGCCGGTTGTATCGACTGCGGGCTTTGTACGTACTTGTGTCCATCTCGGCTGCCATTGGCCGCGACCATTCACACCATCAAGCTGGGCCTGGCCGGCCGGCCGGACACGGAAACGCCCGCCAACCAAAAAGTTTTTTCATCTCCGGAGCTGCGCTGATGTGGTACCACAAAAAAGCCGCCGTCCCGCTTACCCCTGCACCGCCGGCGGCGGATCCCGGGGCCATCCGGGTCGGCAGTGCTGCACCCGCGCCGTATCCGCCATTTCTATTCTGGCCGGTGGTGCGATCGGGCTTTTATCGGGCCATCATCTTGGCGCTCATGCTCCCGCTGTTATGGGGTATCGTGATTTTTGGGGTGGCCGCCATGGCCATTTTTGCCGCGCTACTCACTGGTATGTGCGTAAGCTACTGGATGTTGATATCCTGGACCCACCGCGGCAAGCTGATGGAGTTCACCCATACGCTGGCCTGCACGCTGATGGTCGGAGCCCTGGCTGCGCCGACCATGTCCGTGCAATTGATGCTGGGCGTAGGTTTACTGATTCCAGTGCTGATATGCCTGATCGGCATGCCCGGACGGGAATCGGTTCATGTAGCCCTGCTGCTGCCGCTGTTTTTTCTGGTTTTGTGTCCCCATTCACCGCGTTGGCCGCTCCTGGCCCGGAACCGCATTATTCTGGGCAATATTCATCACGCCGTGCCCATGCGACGATATGATTGGCCCCTGTCGAACCAGATACAGGGATCCGATGCAGTAAGCCTGCTGCGTCCGTCGGATGCCATCGGCGCCCTGTATAAGCGCATTGCCGCAAAGCCCGCCGCCCACAAGACCAGTCTGGCGATCCAGCAAGCCTTCAGCTTTGCCTTGCCCACCCCGCAAAATTTGATGCTCGGCACCGTGCCCGGGTGGATTGGAACTGGATCCATCCTGGCCATTGTGCTGGCGGGACTGTTTTTGTCCTGGCGGCATGTGCTCTTGCCGACGGCATGGGCCACCTTTCTCTTATCCGTCCTGGTGGGACTGCTGTTCGGGCCGCTTTCTCCGTACCAATTGCATCATCATTTTTGGCAAAGCCTCGGCGGAATATGGTTTCTAAAGCCCGAACAGGCCATAAGCCTCCTGGCTTACGAGTTGCTTAGTTCAGATTTCCTTTTCGCCGCAGTCTTTGTGCTGGCTTTACCCGGCACCATGCCCATGGAGCCATTGCCGCGCCGAATATTTCTGCTGACGGCGGGTCTGGGAGCGGCTTTGGTGCACCGGCTGATGTTGCCCGTACCGCCGGCAACCTTTGCCATTTTGGCGATGCAACCGCTGGCCCCCGCTTTTGATGCCATTTTCCATCGCCGTTCATGGCTGGTCACGGCCCTGCAATCCACATCAATTTGACCCAGGTGCTCTGCCCTGCGGGACTGCGCAAAAATAATTTCATATTTTACGTCCCATACGTCCCAGGGGCCTTGGCCGCTGGCAAAAAGGCCGGCATGGCTCGCATACTCCCCGACGCAGCAATACAACTACCTCCGGGATCACGCTTGGTTTGGGGGGAGTATGACATGCTCCCAGAACATTGAATGCCCTTGCCGGGAGACTTTGGCAGCCAGCAATTTGCCACGGAATTCAGGCCACGTGCTGCCATGCCGCCGTGCGTATGCACTTGTATCATCACGGCAATAAACATAGACTAAATCGCTGATATGTGAGGAGTTTACCATGTTAAATATCTTGCGGCTCGCGATGGTGTTCATCCTGTGTGGGGCAGTGGCCGGGTGCTCCGGCACCGCACTCTATAATGCCGTCTATGGCTATGAAAATCCCAATAACTGGCTAAAGCAGGCCGGTACTGAGCCATGGATACAACAACGCGTTGCCCTCTCGCCCCTTACGGCTACACAGGCTGGGCAGTTCGAGTCGCTGGCTTTGCAGGAGTGTGTGGGGCCTTCCTATGTTCTGCATATCACCATGGGCCAATCGCCCGCGGCCCAGGCCCAGCGCCAACAATACGGACAAACTCAGCAGGGGTGGCAGTTGTATGGCGCGGTGGCTCCGGCCTACGCCGTGTTGCTTATTACCGCCCGGCGGGGTGATGTTCAGGCCCAGACGCATCTGGCGGATTTTTACGCCCAAAAATCGCAGGACTTTGTGAATCCCTACGGCCAAACGGGCAATCCGTACAATCCCTACGCCGCTGACGGTGTCATGGAGCCGGTCCAAAATCAGCCCAGCTCGTACGTAGCTATTTCTGCCGTGCTGCGTCGCGCCGCGGTTCAATGGGCCAACCAGGCCGCCTCGCGGGGCATAATCGACGGACCATGCGATTTTGACCTTGCTGTGGTCTACCAGCGCCGGGCCGGTGCCGGGCAACTCAACTATCCCGCGAAGGTCTGGAACCGACCGGCTGGCTTTCGCCGTGCCAACATGACCACTGCCTTGCATTGGTATAAGCTTTCCGCGGGCCAGGGCTACGCCGCCGCGGAAAATTGCCTGGGCGATATTTACACCATCGGCGCACCAGGTATAGTTCCCAATGCAGCCCGGGCATTTCATTGGTATCGCTTGGCCGCGGCCCAAGGCGTGCCAAATGCCGAATACCAGTTGGCTCGGGCCTACCGCTACGGTTTGGGAACACAGACCAATCTTTCCCAAAGCACAACCTGGCTGAATTGGGCGGTGGCAGCCAAGTGGCCACCGGCCATTGACCTTGCCGCCCACATCTTTATGAAGCCGGTGGTGGCGGCGGCCCAACGCGGAAACCCGGCGGTGCAGTTGCGCCTCGCCCTGGCCTACTACAATGGCCGTTACAAAGGCTACGCCATTCCCCAAAACTATGTGCAGGCCGTTTATTGGTTTAAAAAATGTGCTCCCTCCGGCAATGTCCAGGCGGAATTCTACCTGGGACGCTGCTACCAGGCGGGTTTAGGCGCAGCGGTAAATTACCCCAAAGCCGCAGCCTGGTATCAATTGGCGGCCAAACAGGGCAATAGTGCCGCCGAAAACAATATAGGCATTATGTACGAGCGCGGTGATTATTTTGCGCAAAGCGACACCAAGGCCGCCGCCTGCTATATGATTGCCTCGCACGAAGGCAACGCCCGGGCCACAGATAACCTCAATGGCCTGCTGAGAAAGGATATTGTTCAAAGCCCCCATCCGAAAGAGTTCATCGCCCGGCTCAACAACAGCATTAATGCCATGATCGGAGCCGGCATCGTTTACTTGGCAGTAGCACAGCAAGAAAAGGAATTTCAGCAATACTGCCAACAGCAAGAGCAGATGGAGTTGCAGCAGCAATTGGACTACGCCCAGGAAGAACAGGCGCAGGCCCAGGAAAACCTTGAAGCAGCCCAACAGCAAAGTGACGACGCCAACGCCCAGCAGGAAGACCAGCCCGACGATCAACCGCCGCCAGAACCCGGCGGCGATTAAACTAAAAATCAGTATCGTCACAAGACTGCCCTGGCGGGCCAGCACCCACCAGGCAATGCATCGCTGTCGGCGGGAATCAATTACAGGCGGGCCAGTTGCCCCACCAGCGACTCTATGGGCGTTTGCACGCAGGTAAAGATGGGAGTGTCGCGCAGGGTAAATCGGCTGCCTTCGGTTTCACGCAATTCCTGCACCAGATCCAGAAAATCATCCGGCGAATCCGTTTCAAACGCTACCACAAATTCCTGATCGTCGAGTCCGAAACTGTAAGTGGTGTTGAGTTTAACCGAGGCGTATTTGGTACCCACGGCAATGTGTTCATCCATAATGCCCTGCCGCGTGGGCTTGCTGAGCAGATACCATTCGCGTGTTTTGACAAACGGATAAACAAACAGGTATTTGCGTTTGCCGGGAACAATGCAGGTGCGCACATCATCATGAGCCGGATCAATTTTATCCACATACGTACTGCGTTTGCTTTGGGCCAGGTAACTCTGCGGACTCACCAGATATCCGCCGAGCTCCAGCCGGTTGATGGCCGCCGAGAATTCCTGAATCTGCTCCAGTTGATAACTGATTTTCCAGAACATCAAGTCCACATCCGGACGGGTGCCCACGCAACTGTAATGGAGCAGCAGCATATCCTGTGGGTTATTGGCATGAACCAACTTCACCAATCCCGCCATCATGGCGCTTTGGCGGTCGGCGGGAAGGCGGCGGAATTCGGGCAAAAGTTTGTAAAAGGCAAATGAAATAAATTGCCGGTGCATGGCCGGCCTGCCGCCTGCGGCCGGACCGGCCTGGGCAGCGGGGGCGGTGCCGGGCTGACCAGGCCGCCCGGTGGTCGATTGAGAATCAGTGGCAGGAGATGATGGGTGGGTCATTGAAAATCCTCTATTTTAGGCCACAACGTGCGGCCAACTGCCGCATTATGTCAAGCCAGACATTTTCGCATGTCTGGCCCGGCAAGTAAAACGCCCGTGTCCATGCCCCCGTCGTTTGCCAATCGGCACAAAAGTGTGGATGATGTTTCACCTTGCGAAGGCTGCACATGAGGAGATTAAACCAATGACCCCGCAATATGTGAAGAAAATTGTTCTGGCTTATTCCGGCGGACTGGATACTTCCGTGATTTTACCCTGGCTGAAGGATAATTATCCGGGTTGCAAGGTCATTGCCTTTGCGGCGGAACTGGGCCAGGGTGACGAACTTGACGGCATCAAGGCCAAGGCCTTGGCCAGCGGTGCCGATAAGTGCATTGTGAAAGATTTACGCGAGGAATTTGCCCGCGATTATTGTTTTCCGATGCTGCGCGCGGGAGCTGTTTACGAACATAATTATCTGCTGGGAACTTCCATAGCCCGGCCTTTGATAGCCAAATACCAGGTGGAAGTGGCCCGTGCCGAAGGAGCGGATGCGGTATCCCACGGAGCCACCGGCAAAGGCAACGACCAGGTTCGTTTTGAGCTGACCTACATGGCCCTTGGACCGGATCTGAAAATTATTGCCCCGTGGAAGGACGATCGCTTCCAATTGCGTTCGCGCGAGGCGGCCATTGAATATGCCATGAAAAAGGGCGTACCCATCGCCCAGACCAAAAAGAAAATTTATTCGCGGGATCGCAATCTATGGCACATTTCCCACGAAGGGGCGGACCTCGAAGACCCCGCCAATGAACCCATGGATAATCTTTGGGTGATGAGCGCTCCGGTGGCTAAGGCACCGGGCAAGGCCGAAATGGTCACGGTTGGTTTTGAAGCCGGCACGCCTGTAAGCGTCAATGGGCGGCGGCTGGCCGCCCATACCATCATCGAAAAACTCAATGAAATTGGTGGGCGCCACGGGGTGGGCCAGACGGACCTGGTGGAAAATCGGTTGGTGGGTATGAAAAGCCGCGGGGCGTACGAAACGCCGGGCGGAACGATTTTGCTTACCGCCATTCGCGGACTCGAATCGCTGTGCCTGGAACGCGACACCATGCACTTCAAACAGCAGGTGGCCTTAAGATATGCGGACCTGGTTTATTACGGGCAGTGGTTTCACCCGCTGCGCGAAGCGCTGGATGCATTTGTGACCGCGGTGGAAAAAAATGTCACCGGCACGGTGAAGCTGCGGCTGCTGAAGGGACGCGCCACGGTGGCCGGCGTGGAATCGCCCAGAAGCTTGTTCCGCCAGGACCTGGCCAGTTTCACCATGGGCGCGGAATATGACGGCAAAGATGCCATTGGGTTCATCAAACTTTTCGGCCTGCCGATGAAGGTGCATGCACTGGTGAACAAACAGTAAAAAAGTTGTCGCTTTCCATCTTCGGAAACGGTCCAGCGGCTCGACGGGGATCTTTTAAGGATGCAGGGACATGGCGGAAAAACTTAAATTGCGGCTCGGACATTCCCCCGATCCGGACGATGCCTTCATGTTTTATGGTCTGGCAACCGGCCAGATGGATGCGGGCAGGTATGAATTTGCGCATATTCTGGAGGATATTCAGTCCCTCAACATCCGCGCCATGAAGGGCGAACTGGAAATTACCGCCATCAGTCTTCATGCGTATCCTTATGTGCGCAGCCAATACGCGCTGACCGCCTGCGGCTGTTCCATGGGCGACAATTATGGTCCGATGATCGTGGCCAAGCAGCCCTGGACCGTGGAACAACTGAAGACCAAGCGTATTGCGATACCCGGCACCCTGACCACGGCGTTTTTGGGTATGCAACTGCTGTTGGGCAAGGGAGTGCATACCGTGGTCAAACCTTTTGATGAAATTTTATCTTACGTGCAGGCGGGGCACGCCGACGCCGGGCTTATTATTCACGAAGGGCAGTTGACGTATCAAAATAATGGGCTGGTCTGCTGTGTGGATCTGGGCCGGTGGTGGACTCAAAAGACCGGGTTGCCCATGCCGCTGGGCGGCAATGTGATTCGGCGGGATCTGGGCGAAAAGACCATGGCGGAGGTGACGGCCATTCTGAAAAACAGCATACAGTTTTCGCTGGATCATCGGGACCAGGCCGTGCGCCATGCCCTGCAATACGCACGGGATATGAACGAAAAATTGGCCGACGAATTTGTGGGCATGTACGTCAATCATTGGACTCTGGATTACGGTCCGCGCGGGCGGGCGGCCGTTAACGCCCTGCTGGATGAGGGAGCCAGGGCGGGGTTGATTCCGCCGTGTACACCGGTGGAATTTATCGGGTAGCCGCCCTCTGACCGGCGGCACGCTGATTTTCCGGCAACGGCATCCGGGGTACGGGTTTGTTGCGAGTCGGTGGCGTGGTATCATTTTGGCGATAATGAGCTTTTCGGCACAAGTGGCAGGTTGCCGGAGCGGTGTTATTCCCGCGTCAACGAGATGGAAAATAACCATGACCCTAGAGTCTCTTTCCAGCCGTTTGCCTGCCACTGAGGGCATTGAACCCGCTGATCCACATTCGCTTTTTGCCATGGCCCGCAGTTCGGTAGACCAGGCCTGTGCGATCACCAACACGCCCAACTACGTACAGGAAATGCTGGGGCAGCCGAAAAATGAACTCATGGTTCATTTTCCGGTGCGCATGGACGACGGCCGCTATAAACTGTTCAAGGGCTATCGCATTCAGCACAACAATGTGCTCGGGCCCTACAAGGGCGGCATCCGCTACCATCCGGAAATCAGTTTGGATGATGTCAAGGCCCTGGCCGTCTGGATGACCATGAAATGCGCCCTGATGCGCCTGCCTTTTGGCGGTTCCAAGGGTGGCGTAATGGTGGATCCGGCGCGGCTTAGCCCGGCGGAATTGATGCGCCTGACGCGCCGGTTTACATCCGCGTTGGGCGACAATATCGGCCCGGAATTCGATATTCCCGCCCCGGATGTGGGCACCAATGCCCAAGTGATGGACTGGATGATGGATACCTTTCTGAACACCCACAACCAGGCTACGCGGCAAAACCTGGTCCATGTGGTCACGGGCAAATCCATCACGTGTGGCGGAAGCGAAGGCCGCGAAAAAGCCACCGGCCAGGGATTGGGCATGGTGCTTCAGGAGCTTTTGCCGGAATTTAACCTGAAGCTCGACAAGCTCCGCGTAAGCTTGCTGGGCTTCGGCAATGTCGGCAAGCACGCTGCCGCCGCCATGGCGGCCCACGGCAGCACCGTGGTGGCGGTGATGGATCACACCCGGGCTATTACCAGGCCCGATGGCTTGAACATCGCCCATCTGGCCGACTACGTGCAAACCAAAGGCAACATCCGCGACTATCAGGCGCAGGGCCTGCGCACCCTGAACCGGCAGGAATTTTATTCTCTGCCCACCGACGTTTTTATTCCCGCCGCACTTGAACGCATGATCAATCCCGAGGTGGCCGCCTGGCTGAATTGCCAAGTCGTGGCTGAGGGCGGCAACGGGCCGGTGACTCCGGAAGCGGCTCAATTGCTGCGGCAGCGGGGTATCACCGTGCTGCCGGCCATTTTATGCAACGCCGGCGGTGTTATTGTCAGTTACCTGGAATGGGTGCAAAACAAGGCGGGGGTTCATTGGGACAGCGCCCAGGTGGAGCGGGAACTGCGCAAAACCATTCTTCTGGCCGCCCGGCGTGTGCGCGTGGCGGCCCACCAATACGATGTGGACCTTTCCAGCGCGGCTTATTGCGTGGCGGTGGAACACCTCTCACGGGCTTACACCCAGCGAGGAATTTTCCCATGAAATCGCTCCGCGCCGGTGCTGCGTTTAACGCTGGGGCCATGGTATTGACCGATCGCCGAATTCTGTGGCCGTGGTACGCGGCGGAATTTCTGAATTCTTTTGCCGTGGTGCTGGCCACCAACGGGGTGTTCTTTTTCGCCCGCTATGAATTGCATTGTGCTCCCGCCACGCTGCTATGGGTTATGGCCTGCGGCGGCGCTGTGTATACCGCAGCCGCTCTTATCGGCGGAAAGATTCTCTCCCATACCGGCCAACGAAAAGTCCTGATTGCCACCGGCGTGTGCACCGCCTTGATTTGCCTGATCGGCGTGGCCGCAGTTGATTTTCGCAGCCTGGCTCTGCTGTTTTTGCTGGTGGCTTTGCTGAATCTCTCCGTGACGCCGGGATGGCCGGCGCTGGAATCCGCGATCACCCAAAGTCCTGCCCGCATGAAGCTTTCCACCCGCATCACTTTGTACAATCTGGGATGGTCCAACAGCTATTTTCTGGCCGTGCTGGCCACCGGTATTCTGGCCCGTTGGTTGACCTGGCCGGCGGTCTTCATCGGTGCCGGTTTGGCCGCTGCAACATCAGTGGTGTTGGTGCGATTTGTGGCCATTCCCCAAAGTCTGATCGGTTCGCAGCCGGTGTATCACGATGACGTGGAACCCGCCGATGCCGCCCTGATCGGCTCCGTCCGTGGAACAACACTGCTGAATATGGCCCGCCTCTCCAATCTTCTCGCTTATGTATCGCTGAATTCCATGATGCCCATCATGGCCTACTTAACCTACCGCGCCGGATTTTCTTATGCCGAAGCTACCGCCGTGGGTTCCATCTGGGGCCTGGCCCGCATTGTCGGATTTATCGGCTGCTGGTTCTGGACTGGGTGGCATTATCGCGTCCGCTGGATGCTGGGCGGGTTTTTCTCCCTGGTCGGTGCCACCGTGATGCTCATCGCCGTACCCTCCATTGCGGTTCTCATCGGCGGACAAATAATTTTGGGCCTGGCGGCGGCTTTGGTCTACGCCGGATCCCTTTATTATTCTATGCACTTAAGCCATGGGGCCGGCGAACATGCGGGCCTGCATGAAGCCCTGATTGGCATGGGCACGGTCGTAGGCCCTGCGGTAGCAGCTCTGGCCGGTGGGCCGGAAGATATGCTGCCCAAAGGCCTCGCCCTTGGCGCGATTTTACTGCTCGGTGGAGCCTTCCTGGCCCGCATGGGATTTCGCGCTGCCGCAGCCGCACCAACCGGTGCCACGCCGGAGTTGGAACTGCCGCAGCCCGGGCAAGAAATGCCGGCGGCAACGGACCGCGGGCGTTAAAGATGTTGTGTTGCCCAACTGCATGAGGCCGACTGCCATGAATATTCCAATACCACAACCCCGGAACACTCCGCCGCGCGTGGGGGTGCTTATTTCCGGCTCCGGCACCACGCTGCAAAATCTGGCCGATCTGGCACAGGGCGGGGAATTGCCCATTTCCATTGTCTGTGTTATTTCCAGCCGGGATGATGCTTATGGATTAACCAGGGCCGCCGCCCTGAACATTCCCGCCCATGTGGTGCCACGCCGGAATTGCCGTGATCTGGACGATTTTTCCACCCGTATCCGCGACGTATTACAGCCCTATGCAACCGACCTGATCTGTCTGGCGGGATTTTTAAGCCTGTGGCACGTACCACCGGAATACCAATGGCGAACGCTGAACATCCACCCCGCCCTTTTGCCCAAATTCGGCGGACGCTCCATGCACGGCCTGCACGTACATGAAGCAGTTATCCAGGCCGGTGAAAAACAGTCCGGATGCACCGTTCATTTTGCCGACAACCAATACGACCACGGTCCGATTATTCTTCAGCGTACCTGCCCGGTATTGCCCGGCGACACCCCGCAAAATCTGGCAGCGCGGGTGTTTGATTTGGAATGTCAGGCCTATCCCCAGGCCATCCGGCTGTGGGCCGACGGACGCCTGGCAATTGACGCCCATGGCCAGGTCCGCGTCAAATAGCCGGGTACTTACCAGTCCGCCAGTTCTCCCAGCAGTTCTTCCACCAGATCCTTGATGGTCACCAGACCGATCGCTTTGCCGTTGCGATTGACCACCACGGCAATGGTTTGCCGGGCCTTTTGCATAAGCGTCAGCGAGGACCGCACCGATTGATCCGGCAGCACGGTAATAATCCGGTCCAGGCTGTCCTTCAGAGAAAAGCTCGGCCATTGAGCTAAAATATCCACCACATTCACCACGCCCAGCACTTCGTCGGTAGAATGGCCGAGCACGGGAAGACGCGAAAAGTTATAGCGGCGGGCAATAGCCTCAAAACCATTGGCACTGATCCCCACCGGCACCCCGATCACCCGATTCCAGGGGATCATCACTTCGCGTACGGCAATATGGGCCATGTGCAAAGACCGGGAAATCAGTTCCTGCTGCGCGTCGCTGATCAAACCGCTGGCGGTGCTTTCCTGGGCAATGCGCAGCAGCCGATGTGGAGGTGAACCATTTTCCATGGGGTCACTCTTGCCGCGCAGCATGCGCAGGGATGCCGCTCCCAGCCAGCGTACCAGCGGCAAGACCGGAATCACCGTGATGACGGCCATGGACCAGCGAATGGGCCGTACCAGGTGGTAGGTCCAGCGGTCGGTATAGCTGTAAAATAAATCCTTGGGCACGATTTCCGCAAAAATCAGCATCAGCGGCGCGATGACAATCCCCGATAAAACAGTTTCCGCCACGGGGCCAAGGCTATCCCTTTCCATCAACATGGTAATAGCCGCAGACACCATGTAATTGGAAATATTCTGCCAGATCAGCAGGCCACCCAGAATATTGCCGGGATCTTCCATCCACCGGGAAATTTGCAAAGCGGCGGCATCCTTTTGATAACAACGCAATTGCAGCCGCAAACGCGAAAGCGTGTACAGCCCGGTCTCCAACCCGCTAAAGAAAATGGAGCCGATCAGCCCCAGCAGCCCCAGAGCCAGCCAGCATGCCTCGGCAGTGCCGCTTGGAAAAACCCAGGCCAAAAGCATTCCTTCAGGCATGTTTAACCTCCTCCTGCGACTGCGCCGTAGCATTGCCGGAATCAGGCCCGTTGCCGGCATCCGGTATCGGGCGCTCCTGCAATTCAATCATGACGGTTTTAATCCGCGGACCGCGCATGGTTTCCACGGTCATCTTCAAATGATTGATGGCTATGGAATCACCGACTTGGGGAATTCTTTTCAACACGGCACAAATCAGTCCAGCCACCGTTGATGCGTGCAAATGTTGCACCTGTGCGCCAAAAATATCCGACCATTGCAACAACGACAGATTACCCGATGCCCGCCATTGATCTGGTGCCAGAGGCTCCAAGGCTCGATCCGCGGCGTCGCCAGTATCAGAAATATCACCAATCAGTTGTTCCACCACATCTTCCAGCGATACCAGGCCCGCCACACCGCCGAATTCATCCACCACGATCGCCATCTGAAAACTGCTTTCCCGGAACATGGTCAGCAGTTTATCGAGCGTCTGACTCATGGGCGTAAAACGTACCGGCTGCACCAGGCTGCGCAGCGCCACCGCTGTTGCCGGCCGTTCCAGCAGAAATGTCTTGGCGCGAACAACCCCCAGAATGTTGTCGATTTGCCGGTCATACACCGGAATCTTGGATAGGCCGGTGCGCCGAAACATATCCAGCAGATCACTGACCGGCTGATGAATGTCAAAAGCGGTCATGGCCACACGCGGCACCATGACGTTGCGAACCTTGATTTCGCGCAGGCGAACCACCTGCTGCAAAAGCTGGTTCTCCGACCGGTCAATAATCCCCTGCCGCTCAGACATGCTCAGGAGCCGGCGAAATTCATCGAGCGTAAACGCGCCAGCCCCGCTTGGCCGATCAATGAGTCGATGAACCGGCGTAATGACCAGGCCTTGAATCAACCCAACCACCGGTGCCGCCACACGCATAACTGTTACCAATGGGCCCGCCACCAGCGGTGCCAGTCGGCGATTAAAGGTGCGCCCTAAAATTTTGGGCATCACCTCCCCAAAATAGGCCACCAAAACCACCGGCACCAGCGCCAGGACCACCACCGCCATGCGACCAAACACCATGTTGACATTGCGCAGCAACATGGTGCTGAGCACAAAAAAGAGGATGGTACACAACATATTGGCCAGTAAAATAGTAACCAGTAATGGCCGACTCTGCTGCCGCAGCTTGGCGACCAGAACTTCCCGGCGATTGGCGTGGGATTTCAATTGATGAAGGTCATGGCGAGTTAAGGAAAACAGAGCCGTCTCGCTTAAAGCGAAAAACGCCGCCAGCCCCATCAGCAACGACATCGGAATCAAGAGGTCCAGATTGGCCGCAATAAAAGACAACATCCAAACATCCTATCCGCTCAACCGCCGGAACGCTCACGACGGCGCACCTCAGCTCACCTATTGTGTCCCAGAATGGCGCATCGGCAAAGTTCCGCAGCGGTGCTCCCAAAAACCGCATGCCCGGCGAAAAAAAGCCGCAAGAACCCTGGCCATCACCTGCCTGGCCGCGGCAGTTTGGGCGATTATGGCGGGCTGCTCCGTTGCACGCAAACTTCATCCCGGAAAAACACCTGCCGCCCAACGGTCCCGACAGGCAGCACCGCTCGTTGCTCGGCTGGAAAATTGTGCGGCTGCAACCCCGGCACGCCGGCAGGCGGACCGCCGGCTCGTTACACTCCTTGGAATCCATGCCCCGCTTCGGTTGGCCGCCTTGACTTATATCCTGCACACCCCCGGCCAAAACGCCGCCATGCGCATTTACGCATTACAACAAATTTCCGCCGCCAATCGCTCGCTCGCCATGGCCCTGCTTAAAAAATACCTGCCAACGTGGCAGCAATGGCCCATGCTTTTTTATGTCTGTAAAGTCTGTGTGCAATTCCATGATCAACAACTTCTTGGACCCTTGATTCTTTCCCTGAAAAGACCAGCAGTGCGTTATCAACTGTCCCAGCGCCCGGAAGCCGTGGCCATCAGAGAAATCACCGGCCAAACGCTGCACCAAATCCTGGCCTCCACGTTTTTGACGCCAGGGTCGATGGCAGTTCGCATTGCGGCGCTGGCCTTGCTACGCCAGGAAAAAGGGCCGGCCTTTGTACGCCAGTTCCTGCAGCACACCGCCAGTCACGATCCGTTGATTTCCGCCATGCAATGGTGGATCCGCAATTACCATCACGTGAGCGTATCCGCTACGGAAATACTCTGGCTTCAGGAATTATACGTAGAAAAACTCTCGCCCATGATGATTCAATGCGCCCGCCATTGGCGGCAACTGCGCGGGCATGTCCGTCGCCACACCCTGGCCCCCGCACAGGCCTACATGCTGGCGCATGTACGCGTTGCCCCTGTGGACCTTACGCGCAGCAGTTTGCTGCAAACTATTGCCGCGGAATTGCGGCACCGAAAACACCTGCGCCGCCCTCGACCCTATCCACACGCCCCCGGTTATCCCAATCCCTCACTGCACGCCAACGCACCCCGACTTACCCTGCTGAATCTGATCCTGCTGCAAAACATCTTAAGGGCCTTGGCCCAGCCCGCTTTTCAACAAATGGTTTATCGTGCGGGCATCCGTTCCATGCATAACCATGCCAGCGAAACGGGGGGCCTGATCTGTTATGCCCACCTCCCTGCGGGCTTGGCTTTAACCAACCCACGTGCCGCGGATAAAGCCCTGACCCTTCATACCTTCCCGCCGTTGCTGAATCAAAGCAGCGGTGTATACGTTTCCAGTCCCTTGCTGCTGGCGGCCACGGCGCACGCGCTGGCCGAATTTATCTTCCATTTTCAACGCGTCCATAACGCCCGGTATGTGGGCCCGGCCGTAGGGGATTTGGCCTATGTGCGGCGTATGCGTTGTGCGGTAGTCATTTTTACCAGTGTCGCCCGCGGAGCCTTTGATGCCACACTGGACTTTCCCGATGGTGCCGTGGTGGACCTGGGAATTTTCCCTGTACAGGGACCGGCGATGCCCCCGGGCGGCTGAATGTGCTAAAATAAATGCGGCGGTCATACGTTACCGCGCATCCTGGAGATACTTTGGAGGTACTTGTGCAAAAAACAATTCGACACTCCATGGGCACCATGCTGGGGTCATCGCTGTTGATGCTGATCATTGCCACAACCTCTCAGATTGCTCCGGCCGCCCCGGCAACCAGGAATGGAGAACCATCGTTGGCGGTACTGCCGTTTATCGGCCATAGCGCCGCGGCCCAGCGGCTGGCACGTCACATGCGTTTTGCCGTCGCCAAAAAAATATCCCGCAACGGACATGTGAAGCGCATCAGCGATCACCGTGTAAACATGATGATCTCCGCCCTGCAGATTTCATGGTCCGAGCCGTTTGATAAGTCGCAGGTGCCCCAGGTCGTCAAGGCGCTGGGCGTGGATGAAGCCATCATGGGTTACGTGCAGGGAAGAAAGCTCACCCTGGTGCTGTACAAGGGACCAAAAATTGCGAAAAGCTGTTCCGCGGTGATTCCCGGCAGCGATACCAGCCCGCGGCTGACCGTGGAAATTCTTCTCACACGCCTGGATAACGTTAAGTTTCACCATGTCTCGTCGCAACAGGCGGATCTGGCCAATCCGGTCCTGGCTGAACGTTTTAAGCGGCGGCCCAATCTGGTCGCCGATGGCATGTTTACCGCCGCAGCACGCACGCCGTCACATATCGCCAAAATGTGGGAAGGGTTTCTCAAGGCCCGAATCTTCCACCCCAAGTTGCTCCCGGCCGCTGCGGCACGCCGCCTGCCCAACAACGCGATAGCCATCGTACCGACATCGGTGGCGGTTCCCCATGGCCCCGGGGGCTATTGCCTGATGATGCACGTTGGACCCGTAGTTGCGGTCAACAACGGCCTGGCGGTGGAAAGCTGCTGGATTCCGGTGCACAATGGGCGGCATTATCGCTTTTCCTGCTGGTACCACAGCACGGCACCCCGGGTACGGATATTCCTCAAGGGATTTGCGTATCAACCGGACAAATTCAGCAATTCCAAAAGCCTGGCCAGCCAGCGATTTGAACGTTACCGCGCGGAGCTTTTGCCTGTAGCGGGCAATCGGGGGTGGGACCGGGAAGTCATGGATTTTACGCCTTCCACGGAAGATAAAAAGCATAAGATTCAGTGGATACGGATCGATTTTTTTATTTACGTGCAGCCCGGAGAAGTATTTTTCCGGCACGTACAACTGACCAATATCGGGCGAACCCGATAAATTTCGTCCGGCGGTTTGTCGCCGGAAACCCTCGCCATCACGACCGTTCTTCCGGAGGTGTGGGAAGCTGGGGAGAAATCATTTGGGCCTGAGGGGTCCGTTCCGCCATCATCTCCAGCACCGCGGACAGATTTTCATAAAGTGTGCCGTCCAGAACTTTATTCTGGTCTTGATTGTCGGGCCCCGCATAGGTAATCCGCACAAAGCCCTTGCTATGCCAGCGCACGTTGTCAATCACCTTGATCTTTTGCCATGGAATCACCTGCCCGTTGGCGAGCGTCAGCCCGGTTTCATCGGCCTGAATCTGCAGATTCCGAACCCGCAAATACCAGAATAATCCCAACATCGCCACAATTCCCACCCCCAATACAATCCACCGCTGATTGTATATATCCGTGATACTGTGATACTCCGGAAAATGATTCTCATACGCCAGTTTATCAAAACCGACAAAATCATTGCCGCCATCCAGGGCATGGGAGATAGCCTTATCCTCCCGGGAGACAGGCTGGCCGGGCTTGAGGAAATCTCTGCTGCCCATCAACTGCCGGGCAGTGGCCTGGTGCCAACCAGGCCACGTAAGAGCTATTTTTCGCGCCTGCTCACCCACGCCCAGCAATCCGGGTTGTTGCATCTTCTTATACACCGTGTTGTCGGCCGCAGGCCAGCCATACCAGCCGTCGTAGGCAAACCATGCCCCAACAAGTACGCAAAGCACGGCCAACACCAGCGGCCGGCGCGTTTCCCAACTGCTGATCGGTGCCACAATTGCCATGGTCATGTCTCCAATTTGCTGGTGCGCCGGCACGGGAACATTTTTTCAGGGCATCAGCGGCATCCCGGCGGGCCGAAATTACGATGGAACACCACTTCCCAAAACCATCGCTTGATATGCCCCGGAAATTTTCCATCCCCCACCGGATGCGTCGGAATCCGCGGCACCTGTGAGGAATGCATTAAACCCCATTCGATGAACCGGGCGGTTTCATTAAGCATCTCCTGCCGCCATTGTTCGTAGGTTTGTATTCGCCGCATACCGATTCGCCAGGTTCAGCCAAAACTTGGGTCTACCAGTTGATAATGCGGCGATTATAAGGGTGTCCAGGGGAAAAACACAATGCCCGTGCTGATGGGGTGAGGTGGCGCTGCGCGGGTGCTGGGCGGCGTGCCGGCAGCGGCGGCTACTTTTGGGAAATTGAACAGCCCCCGATGGGTTCGGCAAGAATGACCATCGGATTTTTGGCATTGCGAGAAAATAACTTGAGCAATTATGGCGCAGGAATTTTGGCCGTTGGCGAGGCGCGAGCGCCGAGCATACCCTGTCCACGGGTCCTAAGAAGCGAGCAACGAAGCCGGCGGCCAAAAGCATCAGCCAGAATGCTCAAGTTATTTTTTCGCGATGTCTTCGCCCCTCTCCTCAGCCGGCGGGTTTGACCGCGTCGGCGGCAACAGCCGCGCCAAGTTGCCCCAACACATAGTCAATTTCTTTCCGCGTGGTGGCGCGGCCGAGACTAAAGCGAATCGCCCCCAGGGCAACCTCTGGCCTGACTCCCATTGCTTTAAGGACTGGAGAAATTTCCATGCTGCCGGCGTGGCATGCGGAGCCGGTCGAAGCGGCCACACCTTTCAGCGCCGCCAGCAGGGCGGGACCGTTGTGCCCCGGAAGGGAGATGTTGAGCGTATTGGGCAACCGCATTGTGGAATGGCCGTTTAGAACGACTTTATCGTCAAATTCCGTCTTGAGGCGCTGCCAAAAGTAATCGCGAAGGGTGCGCAGCGCCGCCATGCCAATCCAGCGTTGGGCGGCCCTGCAAGCCGCTCCCAGCCCCACGTCCAGCATGACATTCTCCGTACCAGCGCGCCGACCGGCTTCATGGCCGGCCCCGTGATGCAGCGGCTCCACCGTTACACCGCGTCGGATGTACAACGCTCCGACACCCTTGGGGCCGTACAATTTGTGACCTGCTACAGACAGCAAATCCACGCCCAGCTTCGCCACGCGCACGGGTACCTTTCCGACGGACTGCGCGGCGTCGGTGTGGAACAGGATTTCGTGCGATCGGGTAATACGGCCAATCTCGGCGATTGGCTGGATCGTGCCGACCTCATTATTGGCGTGCATCACGCTGACCAGGATGGTGCGGGATGTGATGGCTTTGCGGACATCATCCGGATCCACCATCCCGTGGGAATCAACCGGCAAACAGGTAACCGAAACTCCCAGCCGTTCCAAGAAGCGGCAGGGTTGCAATACGGCGGGATGTTCGATTTGAGTGGTGATGATGTGCGCGTTGCGGCCGCCGTGCGCTTGAAAGACGCCCTTAATAGCATGGTTGTTGGCTTCGGTTCCACCACTGGTAAAGATGACTTCATCGTCGTGGCAGCCAATAAGCTCCGCCACCTGGCCCCGGGCCCGTTCCAGAGCCTCTTTGGCCGTGATAGCCGCCCAATGACGGCTCGATGGATTGCCGTAATGAGCGGTTAAAAACGGCTTCATGGCCGCCGCAACTTCCGGTGCTATCGGTGTGCTGGCGTTGTAATCCAGGTAGATACGTTTCATAGGGTCACCTCAAAAACTAAGCTACGCGAAACGGGGACGCATTGTTTCATCTTTGGTCTCCCGGTGGGGCCTGTCTTGGTCGCCCTTCAGAGCGTATTGTATGCTCCAAGTTTAAGTCCGCCACCGCCTGGCGCAGCCACGCTTCACCACGGGTGTAACTCATATTGTTGGCGGATTTTTCACGGCGGCAGCGGTCCCGATGGCCATGCAATACTGTCCGGAAAAATGCTAACAAAAAACCAGTAAAGATTTAACCCCATCTTAGCTTGCGCATTTGCGCCGGATATGGTCTACTGTCAGCCATGAG
This sequence comes from Planctomycetota bacterium, assembly GCA_021851715.1. Classification (GTDB taxonomy): domain Bacteria; phylum Planctomycetota; class Phycisphaerae; order WQYP01; family WQYP01; genus JABEVA01. The sequence continues at coordinate 6,478 of JAJZCR010000056.1, read as the reverse complement.
CAAAAGGCTTCCACCCGCTGCATTCCTTGATGATTTGGTGGCCTTGGCACGGTTAAGAAAGGCGGATGATCCGCGGCTGGAACGCCTGGCGGGGAGCAAGGAGGTGCGGGTGCTGCGGGAAACGATGGAGCGGCTCCGGCAGGAAACCGGGCATGGTAATCGGCTGTTGGAGGCGCACCATGTTCTGGTGTTGTCCCGATGTCCATCGGGATTGGGATCCTACAACCCGATGATGCGCAGTCTGCGCAGCTTGGAATTGGCCCGTCAGAACCACCGTGTCCAAGAAGTGGTGGGGCTGGAGCGCATCGGTCGCAGCACGCACAGTGATTTTCTGGCGGTGGCAGACCCGGCGGTGTTGATGCCGGTGGTGCGGGCGTTGCGGGAGAAACTTCCAGCGGCAACTCATGGGCGGGGGAATGAAGACCTGGACACTCTGCTGGAAAATGTGGTGGCGTTTGATGCCTCTTATTTTGAAGTTCCGGTGCAAGTGGCCTGGGCGATTCACACCCACTATCCGCAGGCCGACTCAAAAAAGAAAGGTCTCTCCGAGCCGGGGAACAAAACCGACCGGCCTATGCGTAAGCACTTGGCCCAGATACGTCTGAATCTGCATTGGGCCACGCGACGTGGAGACCCCCTGGGTATGAGCATTGATGGCGTCAAAGGTTCGGAAACCGACGCCTTTATTCAAGCCTTGGAACCGAACATGATCTAGGTGATTGATCGTGGCATCTTCAGCTTCAACGGCCTGGAGGAATTGCACCGGCACAAGTCCCACGATGTCGCCCGGCTCAAGGCCAACATCGCCTTGACTCAAGTGCGGGTCCACCCCCTGACCGCCGAAGATGCTTCGCAGGGCGTCGTTTCGGATCGCATCGGCTATCTTTCCGGCGCTGCACGCTCGAAAACACCCCGCCGACTGGTGCGTGAGATTATCCTCATGAACCCCGCCCGTCCGGATCGTCCCATTCGCCGGATCACGGATTTATTAGAATTGCCGGCCTATATCATCGGGCTGCTGTACCAACAGCGATGGCAGATCGAACTATTTTTCCGCGGGCTCAAGGTCCACAACCATTTTACCCATCCCGATGGCCATCGGGACACCGCCGGGAGGGTATGCATTTTATCTTCTATGTCATGGTGATCGCCCTGCTGCTCCATACGCTTCTACGCGGGCGTCCACCGAGTCAATATGACGTGCTGTTTTACCAGATGACCTTGATGGAGGGCCAAGTGGATACCGGCATGTTAGAGGGGCTGGCACGATTGGAGCGAGAGAAGGAACTGGCACGCCAACGGTATGCCAGAAAAAAGGCGCTGAAAAAATTGCCCTAAGCGATTCCGGGGAGATTTTATTTACCCCCGAAACCGCTAAGCTGCCGCATGCGCTTAACTTGCCAGTACTTCCATACCGCTCGCCTAACCTCGGACCTGCCTCCGCAGCAGGCCCTCGCATCGGACGAAATTATCTCGAGGCTTTCACCCGCGTGAATTTCCCGGACAATATTGGATCGCCATCGGGATACGCCCGCGGGCCAGCGCCCAGGGAAGCAATCCCTGGGCTGGATGTTTTCGGTCCCGATGGCCATCGGGAGATGAATCTGCAGGTGGGACATCCATCACCCCAGCGATACGCTGCCCTTTGGGCAGCCAAATTTCCAGGTGCCGAAACCGCCAACAATATGAGTTACACCCCTTCACCACCAAGGCGGGCCGGTTCGCCCTGTTCCGCAGCGCCGTCGATCTCGCCGCCTTCGAGCGTGTGCCGCTGGAAGCCCAAGATGAAATTTCTTGTCTTCCTGTTTCGTCTCTCTCCCACTACAAAAGGTCAGCTTGTTGGCGGCACTTGGCCCTCCCATATCACGCACACGTGCGGGCGGGCGGGCTACCGACTTGGAATCGGCAACGGTGCCACCACGTAGAGCAGGTGCCCGTTGGCTGAAAAGACAGCCAATTGTTTCGGGCCGCGGCGCACGGCAATGTCTCCATGATAACGTTTGAGAATTTTGAAGGCGACAGGCGCGGATGGAACCGCCGAGGCGAACCACGCGTCCTCAGGGATCGGTTTTTGGACTCCATCCACTTCGTGGTTGCTCAGGATGCTCAGGTGTTGGTTGATGGCGTGTGGAAATTTTTTGATCGCGGTAAAACCCGTTTCATATAGAAGCTCCAATACCGCCGGTTCCGGCATCAGTGAATTTTTGAGCGACCAGGCCGGCACACCATGGCTTTGAATCAAACTCGCTAATTCTGCGTAGAAGGCTTTGCGATACGAAGCCGGGCCGCGTGGAAAATCCCAAGGCCAATAAGGCCAGAAGCCACCCATGATCAGGTTTGTGCCCGTTGTCGGTTCCAACAACTCCGTGAATTGTAGATGCCCAGGTAGCGTGTGGACCTTCCATGGGATGCTCTCTTGGTTGAAAAGGTATATTTGTCGAATCTGGCGCGAGCGCCAGACCCGCTCCGCGTCGGACCTGGCCTCGGCTGGCAGCGTCCACCGGACAGCCCGGATGTAATTCAAGAATGGCGCGGCTACGGCCGCACCGGTCACCAATGCCGCCGCCATAAGCCGCCGTCCAATGAAAAGAGCACGGCGCCGATCCGGTGTGAGCGCACCTGAATCCACCGGGGCGACGGGTATCGCGGCAACATCTGCACCTGCAACCGGTGTTGTTGATTGATATGGCTTGTTCGGGAACTCTACCACAGGCTCACGCTGGGTGCCAATCGCAGGGGGCCTCTTTTGGCCGTGCAGTGGGGCCGGGATCATCAGCACCCGCATCACCAGCCAGGTAAGGATCTCCACCAACCATGCCAGCGCCACGAAAAGCGGACCAACGATAACCCAAACCGCCAGTGTGCCGGCCGGGCTGAAAAAGGAGGGCCTGCCCAGCGGCAGCCCTGCGGCCACCAGGCCGCAGGCCAAACCGTAGGCCAGGACTTTCCAACGTCTTGGAGTGCCCGTTACATCCAGAAGACGTGAAATAATAAGCGGAGCCAGCCAAAGCACCGGCATGGCATCCCAGAATGGTCCCCCGTCATAGCCGGAACTGCCCAGAATCGGAAGACAGATGATGAGATAGGCTACCCAGCCTAAGACCAACACAAACCGTGCAAGCGCGCCGGAACGAAAAATCCAGGGAATATTTGCCATCGCCGGTGCTCCCACCGTGCACCGACCGTTCGCAAGGCAGCCATTCACGGTGTAAAAAGCAAGAAGCAGCCGCTCACGGCCCTTAAGCCAGTCAACCTCACGAGCCGAGCCAAATTTAAAACTTACCCTCCCCCCGGAAGAAATGCAATTGCATTTACATGAAAAAAGGTAGCCATTAGGATTTCAGTATTTCACGCCATCCGTTGGAACGGCCGACCGCAGAAACCGTCGCCAGAGAGAGCGCCCGGATAAAGCAAGGTATCGGCACGAAGTGTGGCTTGGAATTGCGTGGCTGGGTATGTTACACTCTCGGGCAGGGTTGGATGAACATCTGGGCAATGCCGCTCGTCGGTAACCAGACGTTCTGCCTGAAGGACACTTTTAAATGGTGCAAAGATGCAGCCTTACCACTTGGCAAAATTGATTGCGTGGACGGAATCAGGGGAGCTTAAATCCCGCAAGCGGATACAAAAGGTGGTTTATCTGTTGCAGCGCGCGGGGTGCGGGGCACTGGATGCGGAATTTACTCTGCATCATTACGGGCCATATTCGCAGGACGTCGCGGCGCTGACAGATCAGATGGTTTCCGCTGGGCTGCTGATGGAAAAAGCGGAGCCGAATCAAATGGTAGGCTCGTCATACTCCTACCGTCTAAGCGATTCGGCGAAAAAGTCACTGGCGCAGTTTGAAGAGGAAGAGCCGGGCAGGAAAATGGCTGCGGACATGCAGCCGTTCCACTCTCGGGCGACCGAATTATTGAAAACAGATCTCCGCAAGTTAGAATACGCCGCGACGGCGGCATATTTCTATTGGCGGGAGCAGGATTGGAAAACAGCTCTGGATAGAACCTGCGAATTTAAGGAGGTTAAAGCGGACGGCGATGTGGTAACGGCGGCAGTGGAGCTGGCCAAGAAATTTGTAGAGTGTCCGAATCAGGCATGAAGAATTAAAGAATCGTTTATGGCCGCCAAGCCCGCGAAAATATTTCGTGATCCGCTCTACAACTACATCAGCATTGATCGGGAACACGACGCCTGGCTGTTAGAACTGCTGGACACGCCGCAGGTCCAAAGGTTACGTCGTATTCACCAGTTGGGAGTCAGCTCCTTCACCTATCCCGGAGCCGACCACAGTCGCTTGGCACACACGCTGGGGGTTGTGCATCTCATGCAGCAGGCCCTGGGCCATCTGGAAAGAGTTTACAAGAAGCAGGAGATCGATCAGGCCCGTGCGGCACTTCTGGCGGCGGCCATGCTTCATGATGTGGGACATGGTCCGTTTTCGCACTTGTTTGAGCCCTGCCTTGGCATTGACCACGAGATATGGTCAAAGAAAATCGTTATGGATCGGGATACCGAGGTCCACAAGGTACTCAGCAGGGTGGACCAATATCTGCCCAACAAGGTCGCCGATTTGATTGAAAAGGAAAATAACCAGCACCCGGCGTGGCAAAAGGCCCTTTTGTCAAGCCAGTTGGACATGGACCGCCTGGATTATCTGCGACGCGACAGCCTGTTCACCGGTGCTGGCTACGGGCATTTTGACTTCTACCGCATCCTCAATTCCTTTGAGATTGACCACGACGATCTGATATGGTCGGAAAAATCGACGCTCGCAATTGAAGAATATATATTCTCGCGTTATTACATGTATCAAAACGTATATCTGCACAAAACAACCCGCGGATTTGAGAAAATGCTCGAGGCAATGTGGCGGCGAGCTAAAACGCTTCGGGAGAACGGCAAGGAAACGAATTTGCTGCCGGTTTTGCACGATTTTTGGAGTGCCGGTGACGGCGTTACGGTCCGACAATACGGGCAAATTGAGGAGTTTACCGTCCTGCAGCAGATTCAGCAGTGGACCAATCACGACGACAAGCCGCTGGCTGACCTGGCTCGCCGATTCCTTGAGCGCAATAGGTATGCGGCGATTGAGGCACCTGCGCCGGACATGCCCTTGGCGGGGTCTTACGCGCGTTGGGAATCGGAGCTGCACAACAAGCTCAAGGACAACGGGTATCCTTGCTTTGAAACGCATTGCCTGTGCGACGCGCTAAATGCAAAATACACTCAACCCTACTTTCCGGAAAAAGAAAATGCCCAGCAAAGCTCGCGTAATGCCATCCGGGTACGGGCCGCCGACGGCCCAGTGGAGATTTCAACGATTTTGGAAAGATTGCGTCCTGTGACCAAACGCGGCACCGCTGCGCCAAGACGGTATTACATACCGTGTGACGTGCGCGCGAAGGCACAGGCCTTGAAGGATCAATGGTCTCCGGAGGTTTAAGACTGCAGAACTGTCTCGGTCTGTTTTGCCCCAGTTGGACATGCAGCAACAGGCTGTCAATGCTGGGGATAAAAAAACCGGCCGGGTGTCTGTAAACAGATCCCGGCCGGCTCAACTTATAAAGTGAACATGGGTTTGATTCCTGCCAATCGTGAGATTGACAAGTGAAAGGACGCCACCAAACTTGTGTTACCACAAGAGGCCCAACCGACATTTCAACCGGCTGGACGAAAAATGCTCTGACGTTCACGGGCGGATTGCTCCGCGAATCCCATTGATAGACTGTTCCAAGGATTTGAACCCCTGATTTCCACAACCGAAGATCAACTGCTGTGAAGCGATTGATGCGCCCCGACCATGTCAACGATGACTTAGAATAAGTCATCTCGATGGCGGAGATGGTTGTGGTGTTTTAATTAAACTAGAAAAAGCCGGATCAAAAGGACCGTGTTCTAAGAAAATCCCTTAGAAAGGAGGTGATCCAGCCGCAGGTTCCCCTACGGCTACCTTGTTACGACTTAGTCCCAGTCACCGGTCCTGCCGTAGCGCCGCGAGGCGTTTCAGGCATTACCGGCTCCCATGACTTGACGGGCGGTGTGTACAAGGCTCAGGAACACATTCACCGCGGCATAGCTGATCCGCGATTACTAGCGATTCCAACTTCATGAGGGCGAGTTGCAGCCCTCAATCTGAACTGGGCCGTTTTTTCTCCGATTTGCTCCACCTTACGGTCTTGCTTCGGTTTGTCAACGGCATTGTAGCACGTGTGCAGCCCTGGGCATAAAGGCCATGAGGACTTGACGTCATCCCCACCTTCCTCCGGTTTAACACCGGCAGTCTCGCTAGAGTGCTCAGCATTACCTGTTAGCAACTAACAATAAGGGTTTCGCTCGTTATGGGACTTAACCCGACACTTCACAGCACGAGCTGACGACAGCCATGCAGCACCTGTGTTGGTTCCGGATTGGATACCGGTCGTTCATATTTCTATGTTCTACTTCCAACATGTCAAGCCCAGGATAAGGTTCTTCGCGT
>JAJZCR010000055.1 GCA_021851715.1 Planctomycetota bacterium | reverse complement strand
AGATGCGCCTCACACGAGGCCATCAGCCGCTTCTTGAGGACGTCCTTGTCCATGCTAAAACTCCTTATAAAAGAACTGATCCCTATTCTACCAGATACCCGTGCCAAAAAATATGGCCACACCCGGTACAACACGGAACATGGTAAGCATGTTGACCTGCTGGCGGGTATGGGGTAAATTAACTGCCGCGGAATCGCATGGGGGCATAGCTCAGTTGGGAGAGCGTCTCGATGGCATCGAGAAGGTCAGGGGTTCGAGTCCCCTTGCCTCCATTGTTCCGCCTGGGCTGACCGGCACGCTGGGGTTGGGTCTGCGGGCAGGTTAAGACAAGTCTATGGCCATGCAATCAAAGACGATCTGGTCGATCGGCGCACTGTTGCAGTGGACGAGCGATTTTTTTGCCGGGCATCAGATTGACGAGCCCCGGCTTTCGGCGGAGTTGCTGCTTTCGCATGTCTTGAACTGCAGCCGCATGGAACTGTACACGCACTTTGAAAAGGTGCCCGGGCCGGCAGAAATTCAAAAATTCCGCGAACTGGTTAAAAAACGCCGGGAGCATACGCCCGTGGCGTATCTCATCGGGAAGAACTGGTTCTTTTCAATGGAGTTTGCGGTGTCGCCGGATGTACTGATTCCTCGGCCAGACACTGAGACATTGGTGGAAACCGCCATTCGTTCTGTGCGGCTGGCGACCACTTGGGAAAAGCTGGAAATTCTGGACTTGGGCGTGGGCAGCGGCTGCATATCTATTGCCCTGGCCAAACACTTGGTGGAAGCGCGAATTGTGGCAACGGATATAAGCGACGCGGCGCTAGCCGTGGCCGAGGCCAATGCCCGTAACGCCGGTGTGTTGGACCGGGTGCGGTTGGAGCGTGGCGATTTGTATGAGGCGTTGGGCGGGATGCCGGTTCGGCCAAGATTTCACCTGATAGTCTCCAACCCGCCGTATATTCCAACCAGCCAGATTGCAGCACTGATGCCGGAAGTAAAGGATCATGAACCGCGTCTGGCTTTGGATGGCGGGGAAACCGGTTTGGCGTTTTACCATCGCATTGTGGCTGGTGCGCCGGAATACCTGCTGCCAACGGGCATGTTGCTGGTGGAGACCGGTTTTGATCAGGCTGCGAGCGTGAGTGCACTGATGAGTGTGTCGGGGAAATTTTCAGAGCCGCGGATTATACGTGATGCCGCCGGACATCAGCGTTGTGTAATGGCAACATTGCGATAAGCACAATAAATGCCGGGGCTGCCAAGCCTCGCTGCCAGCGTCGAAATTCCCTGGAAATTCGATATTCAACTTCGCCCCACAATGGCCAAAGTCGCTTTACGTCGCGGTGGCCAATGCGGCCAGTACCTCTTGTTGATGTTGAGCCACCTTGACCTTCGCGAAGATGCGGTGAATTTTACCCATGGAATCAATAACGAAAGTGGTTCTTTCAATGCCCATGTACTTTTTGCCATACATGGACTTTTCTTTCCACACGCCATATTTTTCAGCCAGGGCATGGTTGGTATCGGACAACAGGACAAAGGGCAGCTTGAATTTGGTTTGAAATTTTTTATGGCTTTCCAGATCATCAGGACTGACACCGAGTACCACGGCCTTGCTCTTTTGAAAATCCTGGATGGAATCGCGGAAATTGCAGGCTTCCACGGTACATCCCGGGGTATCGTCCTTGGGATAAAAATAGAGAACAACTTTTTTCCCTTTGAGGCTGGTGAGCGAAATCTTGCCTCCATCGGTGGATGGCAGGCTGAAATCAGGAGCCGGTGATCCTTCGGAGATTGGCATGAGAACTCCTCTTGATGTACATGCTTGAGCTGCCGCAGTGTGCATCGATCTACGTGCAGACGATGAGAATAAACTAATGGACCCTGCAAGGCAAATGATGGTCAAGTTCCAGGACACAAGGGCATGATAATGTGCTCCGGTTGCGTAGCAGGATTCACTACGCTCGCGGCCGGTTGACCAGGCAATGGAATTCACTTAAATGCGGAAAAAGCAGGGGGGCTGCTGGTGCTTTCAGGACGGTTGGGAAAAATTGCCCAGGTCTTGATTTAGGAGCCATGGCGGTCTGGCGCGGTGGAGCCTGGGCCGCGATAGGCGCAACGGCTGGTACAGGTTTCGTGGACGAGTACTTCGGTGAGTAAGGGCAGACCCGGGGCAAGGCGGTGCCATATCCAGCGGGCCAGATTTTCGCTGGTGGGGTTGTCCAAGCCGGGAATTTCATTGAGATAATGGTGATCGAGCTCAGCTGCAAGCGGGGCAAAAGCGGCTTTCAAGTCGCCAAAATCCTGGAGCCAACCGGTCTGCGGATTGACCGGTCCGCAGATAGTCACCTGGACGCGAAAAGAATGACCATGCAGCCGAAAGCATTTGTGGTCGGCAGGTGCCTGTGGCAGACGATGCGCGGCTTCGAAACGAAACTCCTTGGTGAGGTCCACGGTAAAAGAAGCATCATCAGGCATAGATGGCAATCTCAATTCGAACGAGGGCTACGTGGTGTGTCAACGGTTTTCTTTAGCACGCAGGTCCGCCAGGCGCTGACGGGCATCGCGGAAAGTAATATCCCATTGGGTGATGCGGCTATAGATTTTTTCGGCCTCGGCGATATTTCCGCTGGCTTCCTGTGAGCGGGCCAGCCAGTAATGCATGTCCTTGCTTTTGGTGTCGCCGGTGTCTGCGAGTTCATAGCTTTCGACAGCTCTGCCAAATGTTTCGACGGCCTCGCGTTTCATGCCCTGCTCCAGAAAGCAGCGGCCGAGCAGATATAAAGCGTCCGCGCGATGACGCGGATGATTCTGGGCCAACTGCAGAGCCTGGAGAGCTTCATCGAGGCGGCGGGCACGATAAAGCCGATAGCCGTACTCGTAAAGAATGCCCATATCCGTGGGGAACTGTTTCACTCGCTGGGCAAATTCTTCAATTTCGAAATCGAGCCGCGCCTTTTCCTGTTCCTGCAGGTCATTTTGCAGAGCCGCATCGTCGGGATGCGCTTTAACGGCTGCGGCAAGGACGCGGATATCCCGCCGAAACTGTTTCATCCGGATGTCGCCGATGATCATTTTGTAGCGATAAACCTTGGTCTTTTCATAGGCATTTTGCAGGACATCAATGGCAGTGGCTTCATAATCCGGCGAGTCAAGATCGATCAAAGCTTTTACATATTTGCTGATAACCTGGTGTTCCAAGGGGTCTTTTTCGTAGTTAGCCTTGGCTTCGCCCAGCACCTTAAGCTTGAATTCTTCCGATTTGTTGAGATTATCCTGCTGAATAAGCTCCTGGGTTTGCTCTTTGTCCTTGAGGGATTCTTTGAAGTCGCCGGCATTTTCATATTGCCCTTTTTGGAGCGTTTCGCGGGCCGCGAGTTCCTTAACGCGGTTGGCGAGGTCTCCATCGTTGGGAAGCATCTGCAGGGCCAGTTGCACGGCTTCCGCAGCCGCCTGAAAAGACCCGATTCCTTCATATAAATCCGCGAGTTCCAGGTAATAGCGGGGATGCGGAGCTTTTTGGGTGCGATTGGCGTGCAGCATGACTGGACCAAACCAATGGATGATTTCCTTGTAGTCGGCGGCATACGCGTGTTTGAGCAGTGTGCTCATTTGGGAAATATTGCCCGGATCTTTGGCCAAAAACCATTCCGCGTTGAGCATTTGTTCTTTTGGAGTTTTGCCTTTGAAGCGGGGTTTGGCACCCAAGAATCCAGAAGCCGGCTTTCCGCCTTTGACCTTTCTGCGTAGAGAAATGTCGCGCAGGGCTTCGTGTTCCGGAATGTTCAAAGGCTCGCGGAAAAGACCTTCAATGTACATATCGATAGCGTAATCATAATTGCCGGTATCCGCGACCGTTTTTGCCCGGTCAAAATAGGCTTTACCTTTGCCAGGCCCCTCCATCAGTGCGGGTGTTGCCTCTTTAGCCATGGTACGAGTACTCTTTTCGTTAAAACGGTGCCGAAACAAACTGCCAAGCTGCTAACTGCCGCTCGGATTTGCTGTAAGACGGGCTTGCCAAAATCACTACCAGAACACCTTTTGTTGTCCCCGGCGGCCCTTCGGAACAGCACGGCGCATTTGACGCTACCAAATGTATCGCGTATGTCAAGCGTTCGTCAGCTAAGACGAACAATTGTTCCGGCGTTTTAGTTGAAACTCCGCAGTGTTACAATAACCTTCGTGGCGAACGATTGAAAGGCGAAAAAAACAATTACCTGGATTTTGCGCCCCTTTTTCAGCAGCGGTTATGGCACCTGTGATAAAACAAATGAAGGTGGTTCGACCGGAATCACCGGAATTAATTCAGCGCGGCCTGCAATGCCTGCTGGGGGGTCCGGAGGCGGCCAATGGAGCGGCTGTGTCTCCGCTGCTGCAACGGCGCATGGAAGCATTCCGCCATTATGGTCAGTTTCAGCATGTGGATTTGCATCGGCTGGTTTTGGCGGTTTCAGAGGATGCGATTCTTGGCGCGTGCCTCTGGGTAGCTAACCCGGGGAAGGTGGCATCGCTGTATATCACGGATCCGCGTGAATATCCGCAGGCCCTTGCGGCACTGTCGCTGTGTATCGACGGTGCTGCCCACGATGCGGGTACCGCAGGCCTGAGCCTGGTGCAGGCCATTGTGGAAGAGCAGGATCATCTTTCGGCCCAGGCTTATCGGGATGGAGGCTGCGAGTACTTGGCAACATTGCTCTACCTGGAGAGATCCGATCCGTGGTTGTCGCCACGCCCCGTATTTCCGCCGGGCGTGAGCTTGGAAACATATTCCGCGGAAAACCATGCTCGGTTTTGCCGGGCAATTGAAGAGAGTTATGTGGGAGCCCTGGATTGTCCACGTTTAACCGGCCTGCGTTCCTTGGAAGATGTGGTGCGCGGGCATAAGGCGGTGGGGCGCTTTCGTGAGAATTTGTGGTTTTTGCTGGTCTGCGACCGAAAGCCCGCCGGTGTGTTGCTCCTGGCGGAGGTGGAAGCCCGGGAGACCCTGGAACTGGTATACCTGGGATTGGCCCGGGAAATGCGGGGCCGCGGCCTTGGCACGGCACTGATGCAACTGGCCCTGCGGCAACTTGCGGCATATTCACTGCGTGTGTGCACGGTGGCTGTGGACGCAAAAAACACTCCCGCCATGGCCCTGTACCGCAAGATGCGCTTTCGCCCCAAAGACTCGCGTGCTGTTTATATCAAAGCGCTGCATCCGGCGGGCGCGGCGGCCCAGCCCGGTTCATGACAGCACCCGCTGGCGTATTTCCTGCCCCAGGCGCGTGAGGAAGTCATCCAGGGGTACGCTGCCCAGATCCTCGTCTTTACGCGTGCGCACGGCAACTGAATTGGTTTGTTCTTCGCGGGCACCAACCACAAGGAGGTAGGGAATTTTCTGTTCACGGGCGCGGCGGATTTTGGCTCCGATTTTGTCGTGATCAGCGTCGAGTTCGCAGCGAATGCCCGCCGCTCGCAGCCGACTGTGGACTTGGCTCGCGTAAGCGACAAATTTTTCGCTGATGGAAAGCACCATGGCCTGCACAGGGCTTAGCCACAGGGGAAATGCCCCGGCAAAGTGTTCGATTAAGATGCCGGTAAAACGCTCCATCGACCCGAAGGGTGCGCGGTGGATCATGACCGGCTGATGGCGGTTGTTATCGCTGCCGATGTATTCGAGTTTGAAGCGCTCGGGTAGTACGTAATCAAGCTGCACGGTACCAAGCTGCCAGCTGCGGCCGATGACATCTTTAACCAGAAAATCGAGCTTGGGGCCGTAAAATGCAGCTTCCCCCAGAGCTTCCTGGGATGAAATACCCACCTCTCGTACTACCTTGCGCAGGGTATCTTCAGCACGCTGCCACAAAGCTGGATCGCCAGCGTATTTATCGGAGCCGGGACTGCGGAGGGATACGCGGCAATGATAATTGTCGAAGCCCAATGTCTTGAAAGTCAGCAACACCATTTCCACGGTGGAACGCAGCTCCGCCTCGACTTGCTCGGGTGTGCAGAAAATATGGGCATCATCCTGGGTAAAACCGCGCACACGGGTAAGCCCTGAAAGTTCGCCGGACTGCTCAAATCGGTAAACGGTGCCAAATTCGGCCAGCCGAATGGGTAAATCGCGGTAGCTATGGGGTTCAGCGGCATAAATCTGAATATGATGCGGGCAATTCATGGGCTTGAGCAGATATTCACTTTCATCACCGCTGTCGCGTTCTTTCATTTTGATGGTGGGAAACTGCGAATCTTTGTAGTACGGATAATGGCCGCTGGTTTTGTAAAGGTTGATATTGCCGATGTGCGGGGAGTAGACGGCACTGTAGCCGCGCTTATCAAGTTCCTGCCGCATGAAGGATTCCAGCTCCTGGCGTACGATTCCGCCCTTGGGCATCCACAAGATCAGACCGCTGCCGACCAGGGGTGAAATGGTGAAAAGCCCCAGGCTTTTGCCGATGGTGCGGTGGTCGCGTTTTTTTGCCTCTTCCAGGCGGGTTAAATGTTCCTGCAACTCTGCAGGAGTGAAAAAGGCCAGCCCGTAGACCCGCTGCAATTGTTGCTTGGAGGCGTCTCCATGCCAATAGGCTCCGGCGACGCTGGTAACCTTCAGTGCACCGATGCGGCCGGTTGATGGCAGATGCGGGCCGCGGCAGAGATCTTCCCAGTTCTTGCCGGGAGTGCCGGTGGCGTAAAAGCTTAAAGGAACGGCGGCGTCCTGGCTTAAGGCTCGCTGGGCGTTATCCAGTTTGTAGGGGTTGTTTTCAGATACAAGTTTTTTCAGGGCTTCCGCGGATGAAAGTTCATACCGGGTGAAGGGCCGATTTTCAGCGACAATTTTGGCCATTTCCGCTTCAATGCGGGAAAAATCATCCTCCCGAATCGGTTCGGCGAGTTCCATGTCGTAGTAAAAGCCTTCCTCCACCGGTGGGCCGTAGGCCAGTTTAACACCTGGAAACAGGCGGGTGATGGCTTCAGCCATGACATGGGCGGTCGAATGGCGCAGCAGGTACATGGCATGCGGGTCCGAGGATTTGGCGGTGACAATGGCTAGATTGCAATCGCGCGTAATGGGAGTCGTGAGGTCGCAAAGCGTGCCGTCGAGCATCGCTCCAATGGCATCGCGGGCCAGCCTTGGCCCGAGGGATTGAGCCACCTCCGCGGGGGTAATAACCAGTGCATCAAATTGTTTTTGTGCGCCATTGGGCAATGTGAGAGTGATCATAAAAATTCATTCCAGTATTGGTGAAAGCTCGCCAGAGCCAGTTCGAGGGCATGTTATCGGTGGGGGGCAGACATTTCAAGACGAAAGAGCTGGCGTGCCCCGCTCATCTATTGCCACAACTTGCCGCAGGAGCTGGTGCGGCGTACGTGGCGGGCCGGGCCTAAGTCGCCTCAGCGGTGGAATCCGCTAGGCGGTTTGGCTTGCAAACCATCGGACTGTCTGTTCCAGGCCTTGCGGGAACCATACTGCCGGCTCGTAGCCGAGAAGAGTGTGCGCCAGGGTGATATCTGCCAGGGAATCGCGCACATCACCCGGTCGAGCCGGCAGGTAATGTCGCTGGACTTTTTTTTGGAGAAGCTCTTCCATTTTTTCGAGCATGGCGTTGAGGCTGATATTTTCACCACATGCGATATTGGCTACTTCTCCGGCAAGATTTCTGGCGGCAATGCCGGCGAGCATATTGGCGCGAACGACATTGGCCACGTGGCAAAAATCACGCGTTTGTTCACCGTCGCCGTAGATCGTGGGTGGATCATTTCGCAAAATGGCGGTTATAAAGGCGGGGATCACAGCGGCATACTGGCTTTTGGGATTTTGCCGCGGGCCGAAGACATTGAAGTAACGCAGGGAGATGGTGGAAAGGCCATAGACCTGCGAATAGACGCGAGCGTAATATTCCCCGGTAAGTTTGCCGACAGCATAAGGGCTTTTAGGGGCCGGGAGCATGGTTTCAATTTTGGGTAGCGTGGGGCTGTCACCGTAGGCGGCGCTGCTGGCGGAATAGACGAAGCGTCGAGCGCCGGCCTGCCGGGCGGCCTGGAGCATGTTCAGCGTGCCTGTGATATTGACCTGGTTGTACTTGACGGGTGCATCCACCGAACCCGGGACGCTGCCCAAAGCGGCCAGGTGAAAGACAATGGCCCGGCCAGCGGCGGCACGGTTGCCATCGGCTGGATTGGTGATGTCGCCTTCAATAAGGGTGATCGAGGGCAGAATTTCCTGCAGATTGGAACGAAAGCCGGCGCTAAAGTTATCCAGCACGGCGACGTTGGCTTGAGCCTCCAGCAGTCCACGGACGAGATGTGAACCAATAAACCCCGCCCCGCCCGTGACTAAAACCGGTAAATTTTTATAGGCAGAAAAATCACCACTCGCCATGAACATGATCCTTAAAATACAAGATGATACTCCGTTTCAGCCGGCGCTGATAACGCCCACGCTGCCTTGCCGCCCTTTGCCCGGCTTTATTTCAGGCCGGCCGATGGCGTAATAGTGCAGCCCGGCGGCGGCCACCCGCCCGCTGGCCAGGCAGTTGCGACCGTCAAATACGTGCAGGCCGCGCATCCACTGTTTAACGCTGTGCCAGTCGACGGTGACAAATACCGGCCAGTCGGTAATCAAGGCTACGGCATCGGCTTCACGTGTGCATTGCTCAAGGTTATCGCACCAGCGTACAGTATCTTTGAGTACAGTGCGGCTGTTGGGCATGGCCTGCGGGTCGTAGACACTGATGGTGGCATGGCCGGCGAGCAGTGCGCGGATGATTTCAAAGGCGGGGGCTTCACGTACATCATCCGTATCCGCCTTAAAGGCCAGACCCCACACCGCAATATGCGGATTTTTAACATTGCTCAGTACGTGCAGGATCCGTCGGGAGAAGGCTACTTTTTGTCGATGGTTGGACTTTTCAATTCCTTCCAGCAGATACGGCTCAAGTGAAAGGCGGCGCATTTGATGGACGAGTGCGGAGACATCTTTGGGAAAGCAGGAACCGCCGTAACCAACGCCAGCCTTCAAAAATGCAGGGCCAATGCGTTTATCGGAACCAATGCCCATACGGACCGATTCAATGTCCGCTCCGACGGCGGTAGCCAGTTGGGAAAGCTCATTGATGAAACTGATGCGCATGGCGAGCATGGCGTTGGCGGCAAATTTGGTCAGCTCCGCGCTTTGCCGCCCCATGGAAAAGATGCTGTATCCCCGGTCGATAAGGGGTTGATAAATTTCTCGCAGGACAGAGAGTCCCTGGTTGGAACCGGCTCCGAAAATAATGCGGTCCGGCTGCATAAAGTCCTGAATGGCCGTGCCTTCACGCAGAAATTCCGGATTGTTAGCCACTTCCATGGGATAAGCGGCGGATTTTACCAGCGCTTCGACCTGGTCTCCGGTACCAGGTGGCACCGTGCTTTTAATGACGAGCGTTTTCGGGCCGTTGGCTGCCGCAGCCACGGCTTTGGCCGCGGCAAAGAGCATGGTCATATCATAGCCGCCCTCCGGGGCTGGTGGCGTGCCGACGGCGATAAATATGGTTTCGGAAGCAGCGACGGCGCTGGCGGTATCGGTGGTGAAGGAGAGGCGGCCATTTTTGACTTCCGCCTGTATCAGCTCTGAGAGCCCGGGTTCATAGATAGGCACCTTGCCTTGGCGCAGGCTTTCCACGCGGGCTTTGTCCACGTCTACGGCGATAATGCGATGACCGAGCGCGGCCAGACATGTGCCGGAAACCAAACCGACATAACCGCAACCAATAACCGTTATATTCATAATTTGAACCCCCTTTTAATCAGATCAAGCGCCACAACCGCTTGGCCTTTACTCGCGTTGATGGTAAAAACTTCACTGCCGCGTATGTCCGCTAACGCTAACGCGGCAACTTGTATATATTCGGTTATTGGTCATGTTGCGGTTGAATACATTATCCACACAGAGCCCGGCGGCCAAGCCGGAAAACACCGAATTATAAGCCAGAAGGCGGCTTTAGTCGCCTGTGGTGGTGAAACCCAAACGCGAGCCGGTATAATTCGCCGGTTCGTCGGACGGAAGGGAATGCTGGGAGGCATGGTGGTGCTCCTGATGGGTGGGGGCCGGGGTGTGAGGAATTAACGATGTCATCTGGTCACATGATTTTGCTGGTCTTTATTGGCCCCATTGTTGCCTACCTGCTGGGCGCTATTCCTTTTGGACTATTGTTGGGACTGGGCAAAGGCGTGGATATCCGCAAGCACGGCAGCGGAAACATTGGTGCGACCAACGCCGGGCGGGTGCTGGGCTTGAAATATTTCTTTTACGCCTTTGCTCTGGATTTTCTAAAGGGCCTTTTGCCGGTGTTGGGCAGTGATTTGTTGACCCAGCGGTGGCATGCCTCCATGTATCTTCCGCTGTTGACAGCCGGTGCCGCGGTTTGTGGACATGTGTTTCCAATTTATCTGCATTTTCGCGGAGGCAAGGGCGTGGCGACGAGTTTCGGGGCGGTGCTGGGCATTTGGCCGGTGTTTACGCTGGCAGGCATCGTGGCGGGGATGGTGTTTCTGCTGGTGTTTCTGACGTGGCGCATTATTTCCGCTGCGTCGTTGGTGGCTACGATTGTATTTATGCTCATGGTGCCATTTTTGGGGCGGATCGCCCCCGAATTTTCACATCTCTTGCGCACTACTCCGTGGCCACAACTTTGGCCGTTGCTGGCGGCCAGTTGGCTTTTAGGCCTTACACTGGTGATAAAACATCGGAGTAACATTCGGCGACTTTTAGCGGGCACGGAGCCACGCGCTGTCAAGACGACGAAATAGCCACCTGTGTTCCAAAGATCCAAATTCCGGCCTGGCGCGGGGATACAGCGCGGATTAATGCGCATTGGTTTTTGCACAGGCGAAAACAGTTGCCTGCATCGCCGCTGGCAGCCGTGTCTTTCCGGTAATGATGCATGCAGACTGGGAATAAGCCCAGCGCCGCGCTTATACCGTAGGCAAACCTTGCACGCGACGCCAGGTGGACAACTGTCCGGCGTGGTACGCTTCATGCCATGTGCCGTACATAAAAATGGTATGGCCGATGGTGGGAAATCGCTCTCTTCGGGCGGGATCGGGATGAGGCTTGTCGAAATCCGCAGCGGTCATTTTGGGCAACTGTTCCAACATCTGCTTTCGCACCTGAGCCATGTGTTCCAGATACCAGGCCTTGGATTTGTATTTGCTGGGATCAGCCACGGGTGTGCTGCCGCCGGCATAAATCTCCTTCCAATTGGCTTCCAGCTCCGGGGCTTGGCCGCCGATTAAATTCAGAAAATTACAGTCTACCATATACAGATGCCCCAGGACCCAGGCTGGGTGATTGGTTTTTGGTGCCGGCTGAAAAACCATTTGGGCCTCGGTTAGATCGGCCACCAGCTTCAGGGTGGCGGCGCGGGTCAGATTGAGGGTGCCGATAAAGGCTTGCATCATGAAACTACTCCTTAAAAAAAGTAAAATTGATCAATTTTAAACAGGCGGATGATTACCGCGAAATACTGCCATTAAGCTCCAACATATTTAGCGTACACTGCTCTACCAACCGCAATATCGTTGGTGCCCTTTATAATAGCACGTCCGTTGGCAAAAACTGTTAAATCAAAATTCCGTGCCCGTTCGCCCTGGCCTTCACGGATGGAACACTTCAGCATGAACTTGTTGAACGTGGGGTTGCCCACAGTTTGCAAGCCCCGGGAAATTTGCTCAAAATCGACCTTATCCACGGCCGGGTTATTGACCTGTACGGCGTTACGACCGCAGAGGGAGATTGTGGAACTGCTGAAATCTCCGGTTAAGAATTCATATTTTTGGTGCTTGCACACCGGGCAGTCAGCAATTTCCCGGGCCTTGGAAATATTCAACTGCTGATAGCGGTTGTCCCACAAGTCAAAACTGAACAAGGCTTTGCTTACCGCATCTATATTGCCGGTCAACATTTTGATGGCTTCCATGGCCTGCCAACTGGCCACCACATTCACCGTGGGGCCCAGGACCCCGGCGGTATCGCAGGTAGGGTTCATACCCGGCGGCGGGGCACTTTCAAAGATGCAGCGTAAGCATGGCGTAATGCCGGGACGAACCACCATGGCCAATCCCATGGCACTGATACACGCACCATAAATCCACGGAATATTGAGCTTGGCGGAAACATCGTTGATTAAAAAGCGTGTTTCAAAATTATCCGTGCCGTCCAGGAGCAAATCCTGTCCTTGGGCAAACTGGGTGATGTTTTTAAAGTTGATATCGGAAACCACCGCATCCACCTGCACGGCGGAATTAATGTTGGCGATTTTTCGTTTGGCCGCTTCCGCCTTGGGCAATTGCTCGGCAATATCTGTTTCATCAAAGAGCACCTGCCGCTGCAGATTATTGATTTCAATAAAATCCCGATCGGCAATGGTCAAATGACCCACACCGGCCCGGGCCAGGGTATTGGCGAGCACGGTACCCAGCGCCCCACATCCCACCATAAAAACGCGGGCCTGTTGGAGTTTTCTCTGCCCTTCCACGCCAATAGGTGCCCAAAGCATTTGCCGGTTGTACCGCGCCAGTGCCGGGTCTGCCTTTTCGAGTTGTTCAGCTATTTCAGATAATGCCATATTGAGTTTATCCTTCCACCACGCTTTTTTCAATGGGTTCCACGGTTACGCCCTGTTCCTGTAAAAAGGCCATGGCGGCCTGCACCTGCGGGCCTTCCAGAAGCACGGCCATGATGCCGATTTCCGCAGTCACGCTGGCCTGGCGGATATCAAAACTCACATCCGGAAATTTGCGGGCCATGCGCCAGAGCGCAGGCGTTTCCACCATGCGGCGGGAGCCAAAGGTCAGCCATACCCGTTTTTTGATTGTCTGAGAGGCCGTCATCTTCAACCTCCCGCAATCGCAGGAACAACGCTGACATCATCACCAGGTTTGATTTTGGTGTGTAAATTATCCAGAAAGCGAATGTCCTCTTCGTTGACATAAATGTTCACGAATCGGTTGAGTTCACCGGGCTGTTTGAAAAGGCGTTTCTCCATGCCTTCAAACTTGGCGCACAGCGCCAAAAGCAACTCGTTCACATCGCCGCCCTCTACCTCCACAGATTCCGCGCCGCTGGTGATTTGACGCAAAGGGGTGGGAATTCTGATTTTTACTGCCATACGTATAATCTCCTGTTACAGGTATCCTCAGAGTGCTGTGTTCCCGGTCGTCAGCGGCTCTAATTCGCGCGTGCCGCCGGTGCCGTCCAATTCCGCAATAAAAGCATCGAACGCTTCGAGCTTCGATGGAATGGAAGTGGGCATGGTCAATTGATCTGCGACCACTTCGGTGGTCTTCAGGCCATTGCCCGTAATGCACACGCAAATACTTTCGTCGCGCGGAATTCGGCCGGTTTCAATGAGTTTAATGGTCGCGGCCAGCGTTGTTCCGCCGGCGGGTTCGGTCCATATTCCTTCCGCTCTGGCCAGCAGCTTGATGGCGTCAATAATTTCCGGGTCGGTGGCATCCATGGCCCAGCCGCCGCTTTGTCGCACCGCCTGCACCACGTAAAATCCATCCGCGGGGTTGCCGATGGCAATACTCTTGGCGATGGTTTTAGGTTTCTGCGGCTTAATTAAATCTCGTCCGGCACGGATGGCCTCCACCACCGGATTACAGCCCGCGGCCTGCGCGGAATAAATTTTCGGGGCGTTATCCTCTGCCAGCCCCAAGTCGATCAATTCCTGATAAGCCTTATGAATTTTGGGCAAAATTGTACCGCCAGCCGTGGGGCACACCGTGTGCCGGGGGAATTTCCAGCCGAGCTGTTCGGCAATTTCGTAACCGAAAGTTTTGGCCCCTTCGGTATAAAATGGCCGCAGGTTCACATTCACAATGGCCCATTTGTATTTGTCGGCAATTTCCGAGCACAGGCGGTTCACATCATCATAATTGCCCTGGATGCGGACCATGGTCGGACCGAAAATAAGGGAGCCCAGCACTTTGCCCTGTTCCAGATCATGAGGAATCATGACAAACGCCTTCATTCCAGCCACCGCGGCATGAGCCGCCACGCTGTTGGCCAGGTTGCCTGTGCTGGCACAACCCACGGTGTGATAGCCGAGTTCCAGGGCCTTGGTAATCGCCACAGATACTACGCGCTCTTTGTAGCTCCAGGTGGGGTAGTTGGCGGAATCGTCCTTGATGTAAAGCTCACGGACGTTCAGGATTTTTTCCAGATGATGGGCCCGCCGTAAAGGCGTATAGCCGGAATAAAGCCCGGCCCGCGGCTCGCCGTTAATCGGCAACAGATCGCGATAACGCCACAGGCTGCGCGGCCCGCGTTCAATGGATTCCCGGGTGACTTTGCCCTTCATCCGCGCGTAATCATACTGCACTTCCAGCGGTCCGAAGCAGACTTCACAAACATGCACGCCTTTTTGCGGATATTCTTTGCCGCATTCGCGGCACCGCAGACCAACGACATAAGCCATGAAAAAACTCCAACCAAGGCCCGGGGCAAGGCGGTCCCCTGGCATCCATCAGCCCGATTATCCGGCGGCCTTTTTTCCGGTGCAAAAACGAATACGGCCTCTTATCGGGAATGGCCCCCGCGTATGCCTGGATGCCGATTCCTGATAAGAGGCCGCTTTCAACTTGTCGCGGATATTTTTAATGGTTTTTAATCCGGTGTAAAGCTGCTTCACTTATCTATCCCCAGATTCGCCCCGGTTTTCACCGAATGCGAGCGGGAGGGAATTAGCACCCGCTTCCGGCGGCTTGTACATTCGCCGCCCGGATGGGTTGCTGTGCCTTCGACGGGCCCGTCCCTCAGGCACTCTTGATAAGATCCGTATTCACTTGTCAACACGGTATGTTAGCAGTAACGGGTGGGCAAAGTCAAGCAAAGCCGTGGAAAATGCAGGCCGCACGGGAGGCACTTTAATCTTTTTTCATCTCGTGTTACTATTTTTGTATGGCGACCCTGCATGAAAAACCTATGACAGAGCGTGGACGCGATACACCTTGCGTGCGACAGGTCTCGGTGTTTGTTGAAAACCGCGTGGGAATGTTGGCTACGCTGGTAGGCATCTTTGAAGGTACAGATATTCAGGTACATGCTCTGACGGTTCTGCAAGGCTTTGATTGCGCAATTGTCCGTTTTGTTTTTAACGATACCGATACCGCCGCCCGCATTTTGCGCGAATCCAATTACCACTATTCCGTGTGCGAATTGGTGGCGGTGGAAATGCCGGCCACTCATTCCGGTAATGGGCTTGGCAGTATCGGCAAAGCACTGCTCAGTGCAGAAATCGACATTCATTATGTTTACGGATTGATATCCACCCCCCATGGGCGAGCGGCCGTCGTTATTCATGTGGATAATCCGGAATCCGCCAGCCGGGTTCTTGAGGAAAAGCACTTTGTGCTGTTGGATGAAACTGATTTGCGGTAGGCTCTGGACCAGGCGTCGTCATCGGCGGATATTCAACAAATCAGGCGGAGTCAGGACAATTCGTTTAGCGCCGGCGTGGCGGCAGAATTTCGATGATAAAGCGTTCGGCTTGCGTGGGCATAACGGTGCTTTTCGTAATATTCTGTCGGCGTAAAGACGCATGCGCCTGCCGGGCCTGTTTTTGCAAAGCGATGTTGGTGGCCGGTGCCCCGCCTTTCTTCGCCGCTTGTTCATTGGCGAGGCGGAATCCAAAAGCGGCGGTTGGTTTTTCTTGATTTTCTGCACGCTGGCTTTGTACCGGAGCCAGCACCTGCATCACAGTGAATTGGGAGCGAAGTAATTGAATCTGAGCCGGCTGAAGAATCACAAGCAAGTCCCCGGCGGGCATGGCGTGAATCGCGCGTTGTTTGCCGGCCAGGGCATGCGCTTGTGGTGACGGGATGGCCTGAGTGGTTGGCGCAGGGGCGCGCCGTGGCAAGGACAACTGTTGGGCTGCAGCGGCCATCCTGGAATGATGCACCGCTTGGCCTTGGAAGGTGGTCTGAAGCCGCCTGTTTTGCCGGGAAAACTTTGCCAGCAGCGCACCAAGTTGGCGGTTTTGGGCGGAATTTTTTACGGCGATGACCAACGTCCAAGGTGCAGAGGTACCAGCCCAGGGCCGTCTTGCCAATGATCCCGGCCTTGCTGGTGTTCCAGCGACAGACGCTGCCATGATAGTCCCTGGTGCAACCCTTATTGCCCCTGCTTGGTTGACACGGGATGCGGATGGCAACATGGGAGCATGCGACTGCAAAGCTTCGCTGTTGGTGGAGGAAATAGCCAGCATGTGGTGCCCGGATGTGATGCTGGGAGACGCCGGCCAGATGATTCTAAAACTTATGGCACTGGCCAGCAGCAATGCTGCGGCCGCCATGGCTCCATAGCGAATCTTCGCCCAAGCGTGCCGCTGACGGCGTTGGCGTTGTATCCACTCCAGAAGGGCTTGCTTCGATTGCAACGTTTGGGGCATGGCGACATGCGGAGCCTTCTGAAGATGCAGGCGATCAGCCATCATCCCCAGAACCTGCACCCGCAAGACTGGATCACTTTGCAGCCGTTTTTCCAAGGTTTGCCGCTGGTGGTCCGAAGCTCGGTTTTCCACGTAGGCGAGCAGCGCTTCTTCCAGGTCCGTCAGTATCGGTTCGGTCATTTTTCACCTGCCTTGGGTGTGGCATTTATCACCATGCCCATGCCAGTTATTGCCGGTGATTTCAGAGATTCTTCCAGCAGGCTTCTAAGTGCCTGGCGAGCCCGAAACAGCCGCGACTTCACGGTACCGACCGGTAAATCAGTGATTTTCGCAATCTGGTCATAACCACATTCCTCCACGTCCCGCAGCACCAGCAGAGTTCTAAAATCGACCGGCAGACCAGCCATGGCAGTCATCACGCGCTGGTGATCCATCTTTATTTCTGCCTGGCCGGCCGGGTCGCTGTCGGGACCGGCGCACGGTTCAGGCATCATGGTAGTCGTGTTGTCGTCGGTGTCACCCTGGGTCAGTGATATTGTCCGGCGCAGCTTCCCTTTGCGGCAATGGCTTAGAGCCTGGTTGGTGGTGATGCGAAAAACCCAGGTATACAGCGATGATCGGCCGGAAAATTGATCAATATGCTGTAGCATCTGCATGAGCGCCTCTTGTGTAATATCCGCAGCATCATCGTGGTTAGCTACAATCCTTAACACCGCGTTGAAAAGTCGATCCTGATAGCAGTTCAGGAATCTTTCCATGGCGGATGGCTCACCGGCGCGCAACGCTCGGATGAACTCGGGGGAATCGAGATCGCCAGTCACCTGACTACTGGAGGTTGGACTGTCCAACTCTGCTTCCTTAGATGCATGAACCGGTGGGTGGGTTCCCACGCACTTAAAACTCAGCAGGCCACTGAGCCTGGGCCACATTTTATCCGTTGCCGCCGATGGCTCAAACCAACATTCATTAATGCGTCGCCTGGAGCCTGTCAAATCGAGCACCATGCTGCGCGTTGCACCCGCCGGGACGATTGAGTGTGGCTGAAAATTGGCTTGACCAGCGGGAGGGGTTGGGGGAGATGGTCGACCACACCTGGTCTTGTGCTGGCTGACTTTTTCCTTTTTGTGGCGAGTCGGTTATCATTGTATATGTACGCTCCGACCACGGTCGGGCCCGATGCACGGGTCAACTGTGAAACTGGTCAGGTCCGGAAGGAAGCAGCCATAAGCATGCTTTGGTCCGGTGCCGTCGGTAGCCCGACCTTGGCCGGAGCGTGCCTTCCCGTTTATGACGCGCATGTGGCGGTGATCCACGGTGCAATGTGGCAGCGCATAAATTCCGGACTCGTGGAAGTGCCGTGGTTGCCCCACCAGTCACACTCATGGCCGAAGTCCGGATTCCACCTGAGCTGTGTGAGTTTTTTATAAAGTTGGGCATCGTCTTTAAGCTGGTTTGGCAGGACAAATCCGGAATGCCCGCAGGACACACAAAATTTGCGGTCCGCGGTGCCAAAGATACGTGTACCGAGATTTAAAATAACAAAGTCACGTTGGGAATAGGTATTGAGAATGCCCTTACGGGTGCGGCGGAGCACTCCGCGCAGATCATAATTATTGGAAGCGGCTCCGGCTAAAATCACCAGTCCGTCGATGGGCTTGTCCATGGGAAGTTCCTCTATCGCAAACAGGGCTGGTCCGACTCCGCCACTGTTGGCAATCAGATGAATGGGCGACTTTGGGAAGCGGTTTTGATGGTTTAAAATAGTCTGCGCCAACTCTGTTCCCTTGGTTCGGTTGCGCCGCACGTCAAGCAAATTGGGGAAATAGCCTTCTGGAAACGCCCGCCCCCAGTAAAACACCTGAATGGATCCTGGTACGTTTCCAGCGGCCAGGCCGTCGTGCATATCCTGAACATACGGGCCGGAAGCTTCGATGCCGGGGAGAATGATGGTCAACCCGCGTGCGAGTTCCCTGTCTGAATGGCTGGGCTGATCCATGATGGGTTGACCCAAGGCTCGCTTTACCATCATCGCAGTAAATCGCACATGGTGGTGTCCCATGACGGCGGCCCGCCGCACAAATGGCGGTACGGGTGATCGCATTTTGGCGGTCACGGTTGCAGCCTTGGCACCGGCCCCCCGGGCCGGTGCATTCCAGTTATTTAGGGTGGACATGGTCAAACCTCATCATCACTATCAAACGCCGTAAATTACGGCCTTGTAAGCATTATACAAAGCTTTTGTTAAGGCCAGCCACGGGTGGAATATTTATCGGCATGTCCGTGCCGCAGCTTCAATCATGCGGTTATGACGGAATAATGCGGCAGAAAGGGAAAGCCGGCGGAGTTTTTCGGCAGACCCGCTTGTGCCGCAGGGGGCTGATAGATAGCGTCATCAAAATCAGGGCGTTATGGCCGGGTGAAATTGGTGGAACCAGATTTCCAGCATCAGCAGTGCAAAAAGGCGATGGGTGTGATCCCGCTGTCGTGCCAGATGCTGATTCACAAGCTGTTCCACGCCGGCCGGCGATAAATAATTGCGACAAAACCCCGCCGGGTCCCTTAGCCGGTCCAGCAGGGGCTCTTTGAGCGGGCCGCAAAACCATTGACCAATCGGCACAGCGAAGCCATGCTTTTTTCGCGTAAAGACGCTGCCCGGCAGCAGCGGGCCAAAGGCCTGGCGAAGCAGTAATTTTCCCCGACGGCGATTTAAGATAAGAGCATCCGGCAAAGCGTTGGCGAACTCGACCACGCAATGATCCAGAAACGGTGATCGCACTTCCAGGGCATTGGCCATGGAGGCCGCATCAACTTTCCATAGCACATCGCCCGGCAGGTAGCGCTGTTGATCCAGCAGCATGGTCTTTCGCCAGGGGGAATGTAAGGTGGAAAGCGGTGATGATGCCGCAATGGTCGCGGCCATTTGCGGGGCGGCATCCGGCAAAATCAGCCGCATATCGGAAGGTGAAAAAATATCGGTCAGGCCGGCGTATTGGCCCGGCCAATCGTGGCCGGCGCAAGCGGATTTCAATCGTCGCCATCGCTGGGAGCGGTTCAGTGCCGGCAGCCGTGCCGCAATCCTGGCCAGCCGACACCAGCGGGTGATGAAGCGCATGGCCCGATACCGGTCATAACCGCCGAAACATTCGTCGGCACCATCTCCGCTAAGAGCTACGGGTGCCAAACTACGGGCGGCATTGGCCAGATGATAGGTTGGCAACAGCGAGGAATCGGCAAATGGCTGGCCCAGCGCATAGCGCATCAGCCAGTCCAGCGTTGGTATGGCATCATCGCGCAGCGGCAGATGAATGGTTTGATGACGTGAGCCGATATGCCGGGCGATGTCAGCGGCAAAGGTTGATTCATCAAAATCAGCTTCGGCAAAGCCGACGGAAAGCGTGGTGATGGCGTTGCCGCCCGCGGCCCGTTGCCGCTGTTGAACGAGAGCGGCAATGATGGAGGAGTCCACACCGCCGGACAGGAAGCACGTCAGGGGTACATCCGCGAGTAGCTGGCTTTCGACGGCGGTGGCGAGCAGGGTTCGCAGTTGCTCCGCCGGCTCGCCCTGCAGTGGTGCGCCGATGGCCGTCGTGGGTGGCGTAGGGGCGTTGAGTTGCCAATAGGAGATGTCGCGTCGGATGCCATCCGTGAACAGTGCGCCAGCGCCCGGTGCCAAGGCCGCGATTGTCGGATAAATGGTTTGCGGGGGTGCGGTATATCCGGCAGTCAAATAAGCGGCAATGCGTGCCATCGGCACCGCAAGGGGAGCGTTATGAGCCACCACCAGGGCGTTGATCGTGCTGGCAAAGGCGATGCCTTCGTGGGTGGTCATGAAAAACAGCGGCTTCTGGCCCATGCGATCGCGGCATAGAAAAAGCGAATTGGTGCGCATATCCCAGACGGCGAAGCTGAACATGCCCAGGAGATGAGCGGGCAAATCCGTCTTCCATTGTTCCCAGCCATGCACCAATACCTCTGTATCGCTATGGTCCGTGCGAAACGTGTGGCCGGCAGCGCGAAGCTGATTGCGGAGTTCCTGGTGGTTGTATATTTCTCCATTAAATACCACCTGCACCATCTGATCTTCATTGGCCATCGGTTGTGTGCCGCCGGGCAGATCAATAATGGGCAGTCGGGCGTGAAGCAGAACGGAGGCCTGGGTGCGTGGGTCGATCCATATGCCCTGTGCATTGGGACCGCGGTGGGTAATGGCCGCCAACATAAGATTCCAGCGTCGCACATCTTCCGGATCGACATCGCGGGTTTGTTGGTGCCAGCGAATAAGTCCTGCAATACCGCACATAAATTGCCCGTTGCCGTTACAGCCAAACCCCGAGTCCGAAGCGCTCGGCCCGGTGCCAATTCTACCGTGAATGGGCGGTTACAGAGAGGTCTCCGCTTAAGGCCGGGTGGTGGGACCGGCCGGGGTGTGCTGCGGCAGTTTGCGGGAAAGCCATTGTGCGGGCAGTTTGGCCCGGTGAAAAAATCTCACCAGCACCCGCCGTTGTCGGCGGTGAATACGAAAAGCAGGAAAATGCAGATTCGGATCCGCTCGAGACTGAATTCGCATTCGCATGGCTGGCAATCGCACAAACACCAGTGCCCGGCGAGCACTGATGGCGGCGGCGAAGCGGAAAATCAGCAGATGCCATACCCGTCCGCCCGTCCTGAGTGGGCGAAAAACATGCAGCGGAATAACGGTGCGGTCGGTCGAACCCATCGCCATCAATTCGGCATGCCGGGTATGTTCCCAGTGTAAAATAAATTTTTGGAAGGCCAAGCCTTCCCGGTGTTCCTGTGGAATTTCAAAGGAGAGCCGCACGGTTGGTTTACCGCGATGACTTTTTATTTCAGTCAGCGAGAGGCTGGCGAATTCATACTGCCGGACCCAACGGTAGCGGGCGAACCAGCCGCTGGACGGATCGCGCCAGCGGTGTCTGGCTGGATCAAAAATACGAGGCAGCACCAGCCCTTTCAGCGTTACTTGACCGGTACCACCAAAACCATCCGGCCGGCGGACCAGCACCGGCGGAAATAACCGCACGATACGTCCGCCCTCCCAACCACCGCCAAAGCAATTGTAGCGTGTCGGCCTGGGGTAGCCGAAAACTACGCTGGATGCCAGAATAACGGCGCATGCGGCCGATAACCGGGGCCAGAGAAAACGTGTCTTCATAAACCCACCCATCCATTAAGCCCGCACCCATGACATTTGGCACCGCTAAGCCCGTGACTTTCGACTGTCAATGTTGGTCTTGCTTCGAAATCACTGGTTACGTCATGTTTCCCGTTCGCGGTCGGCGTTGCTGCCGGAACATCATTTTCTGTGCCGGTACGACAGAGGAATAATCACCGCGTTGTTTTGGTAGAGTGTTTCCGCTTTGCTGTTTGGGCTACTACCCGGTCGGCAGCCATTTCTTCCGGCACTAATTCCCTTACAAAATGATGCGCCAGGATGCACATGCCTTCTCGCAGATAAAACCGATGAGCACCAAATCGTTGCACGCCCGAATCCAAGCTTAGGTGACGGCAACGCTGGCGCAGCGCCTCGGCCACCAGCCAGTGCAGCATAGCTTGGCCTATCCCCTGCGAGCGCAACACCGCATCTGTAACCAGATCATCGACATATAAATTGCGTCCCCGCGATAAGCATTCAAATACCCGGTAGCCCGCGACGCCGCATACCCGTCCCGCCTCCAGAGCGGCTACCATCCGATAGCCGCTTTTTTCCTGCCGGCGAACGCGTGCGACAAAAGTGTCACGCCGCAAGTGCGGCCGAAGCTGGACCATCACGTCAAAACAAGAGTGAATCTGTCGGTCGGTCGTCATTTTTCGGATATTCATGGTCGTTCTTGGATTTCGTGAATAGGTGAGCTTGCCTTAGG
This sequence comes from Planctomycetota bacterium, assembly GCA_021851715.1. Classification (GTDB taxonomy): domain Bacteria; phylum Planctomycetota; class Phycisphaerae; order WQYP01; family WQYP01; genus JABEVA01. The sequence continues at coordinate 3,681 of JAJZCR010000055.1, read as the reverse complement.
GCCATGTCCGCGGCAAAGGTGCCTTGACTGTGTTCTATAGAATGGCCAAGCGGTTCAACTTTGCGGCAGTATCCTGCACCAAGCCGGACGGACGTGAATGTAACTGATTTTTCCCCGGGCGCCAATAAAGTTATGTATGAATTCCCCATGCTTGGCCGGTCTTTGTGCAGTAACCTTCCCTGTAATACTCCCCCCAAGCCGGGCGAAAACTTCCTTGGCATCGCGGCGCTCCGGTACCGGGTTTAGCCCGTGGTCTGATGGCCGGTGGAAGCCTGGCAATCCACTTCGGCAATGCCATCCGGCGTAGCCAGGAACAACTGTTGCGACAAGGGGTGGGTCGCGTGCGAATACTTCAGTCGCACCTGGTTACGCATCCAGTCAAGGACCGCTTCATCCTCCGTGGCAAAGGCCAGCAGCACATCGCGATCGGGGATGGCAATATAAAACGTTGTGCCAAGATGTTCACGCAGGTTGCGGTACAAAATTGGCAGCAGAATTCGCGAGGAATTAAACGCATTGGTGCGGGTGAAATTAAAGAGAGTATAGCGCTCATACTTTCCGCCGTTCATCTGCATGTTGCGTGTGGCCCGCAAAAGATTATTCATGGCCTGCTGCTGCAGTTCTTCCGCATCGATACCCCAGCGGCGGCAATCGGCGCAGCTAATGGGTACATTGGCTCCGGGAATTTCAAAATGAATTTTCATGCCGGCCAGCCAATCCTCCTGAACCACCTGCAGATCCAGGCGGTTGGCCACTGCGGCAGGCAGCAATACCGGCATGACCTGTCGGCCCAGGTTTTCCCAGTCATTGTCGCCAGTGACGGATTCCGCGGCGTTGCGAACCAGCAGCTTGTCAAAAAAGTTATGGACGTTGTCATCAAGTTTATCAGGCTGCTGCTGATATTGGTGTTGCAGCGCATCAATACGTATTTTCATGCCACCCACATTCAGGGTTTCATTGTCAATGGCGCTGATTTCCTCCGGGGAGAAATGCTGCCGTCCAAGTTCCACCACCATTTCCACAAAGGGTTTGTCAGCGTGGCTGTCGGCTGAATGGATTTCCAGGGAGCAGATGATGGCTTCCATCACCGGAGCCAGAAACTGCATGGCCTCGCATGTACCCACGCACCGGGCCAACACGATTTTATCGCCGTCAAACACCGCCCAGAAACGCCAGCAATCCGGCATGTTGCGCTGGATCATATCCTTTATTCGGCCGAGCGCGGTTTCGGTACGGGCCAAGCCTTCGGCCGTGCAGGTCATGTGGTTGGAGCCGAGAATCTGCCGCGGCGGAGTCAGGGGCCGTACGTTGGAGAAGCCGGTGATCCAACGCTGCAGTAACGCCTGGGCTTCGCGGGGGTTGATGGCTGCGACAGACGCCGGCGTGGCGGCCTTGGTCTGTGGACGTCCGTCGGCACCGTGTAATTCCGGACCGGCAAGTTGCAGGGTCATGGCAACACTGGAAGATGGATCGGTAATCGTGAGTGGGCCATGGGCTTCTTCGCGGCAAGTCCACGGTTTGGGCATTTCAATGGTGAACGATGCAGTGTGGTGTAAAATCCACTCTTTCATGATAACTCCCTCTGGTGAGATCCCTCGCGTCTGTACAGGAGCTGAGGTCAAGTTGCACCTCTACAGTGGGGTGCAACAGGCAGCTTACGGTATCCCGTAAGAGGCAAATCCGACTTTTTCAATCCCTTCGGCCGAGTGCTTGAGATACTGCTGCACAGAACCGAGTATTACATGACAAATATTGCTATCGCATCAACAGCAGGGAAACGATCAAGAAAATTGGCAAATTGCCCTTCTCGGACGCAGCGGAACCGCAAGACGACCCCAGACGCCAATTTACCGGTCCTCACCAGGTCAGCGTCTTGGCCCCGATGGTCCCACAGAGCACTAACGCGCCAGCGGTACCATAATCAGGATGGTCTGGCGCGGGGGGATATGGGTGGTATCGCTTAAAAACTGGGCTCCCATGGAAAATGGATGTCGGCGGGCGTGCCATGGGCAAAGAACCAAAAACCTGCCGGGGGGAATATCGGTCGTGATTTGCAGATGGGCAAAGCTGTGCAGGTCCGGATGGGTTCCAGCCGTAAGTCCCATGGCCTGCGGCCCACGACGGAAACTCACCGTACCGATATTCACCGCGGGTTGCAGTTCCACCACGGTGCTCTTGGTTTGGAGATTAATATGCATGGCCAGCACAAAGATATTATCGCAGTTGTGATAGCTGCGCAGCGCCGGCGGTCCGTTGAATCGGTGATAGAAAATAAGCTCCCGGCGGATATCTTTTCGCACGGTAATGAGCAATTTAGAAAGCCCGCTGGTTTGACAATAGGAAGTCGATGTGGTGGCTCCCGAAACATGATGAAGAAGTTGATAGATTTTGTGCCAGGCGGGAATTTTAGCCTGTCCGGCCCGGATACCATTGGCATGCAGCAGGGCGATGGCTCCACGTGAGCCAACCGCGGGATGCAGAATTTTCCATATCTTTTTGTTGTTGCTGAAGGTGCCGATGGGCAATCGAATCTGAAATATGGCCACCACGGCCGGCGGCCTGTAGCCTTTGGGGTAATGGTAATGCACCGGGGAAGGTCGCTTGGTGCTTTGATTGATGCCCACCGGGTGCATGGGCGTGATGACGATTTCCCTGCGATAGGTACAGCCCGCCAGCAGAGAAAGTCCCCAGACAAGAGCTAACCTCTTGGCACGAAAAATAGAAAGGACTTGTTTTTTTAACATTCAGCCATAATACGCCAAGCCTCCGGACGATTCCACCCCGGGCTTTGCGGTTGAAAGGAGGGAGTGGAGCGGTCGCTGCGGCGACGGGGGAGTTGGCCAAGGAGATGGGAGGTTGGCCAAGTTGGCCAAGGTTGAAGGATTGCGTTTTTGTTGGGTTTTTGGGGTAGGTTGGCCAGGTTGGCCACGTTGGCCACGTTGGCCAAGGTTTTCACAACGGCGGGCGAATGGATGTCAACCTCCGGCGAAGAGCCAGGCAAGGGACTGGAATGGGCCGAAGTCGCTGGAAGGCGTTGGCGGCCCTGGGGTGTTGGCCGCGAGGAATCAGGGGCCAGGAGTCAGGGGGATGGCACGCTGCGCGTGGGCAGAGCAGTCGTTGCGGCGGGGCACGTATTTAATTGTCAAAGACCACCGGGCGATTGGGGCGCAGGCCGGTTGCAGGGGGTTCCGCTGCAGAGTGGTAGGCGGGATATGGGGGAGGATAACGCGGCCTGCGGGCCGCGAGACGGAGTGGTCCACAGATTACATAGATTACACCGATTAACGAACGGTTGCGGGGGACACCAACGGGAAGAACCGCAGATGGCGCAGATGACCGCAGATGGACGGGGGGAGTGAACCATCCCGGCGCGGCCGGGATAAACTCCAGGCGCAGATGGGCGCAGATGATTTTTCAGCATGCGCGGGGGCAGAGCGGGAGCGACGACGATTGTTACCGTCCCGGCGCGGCCGGGATAAACTCCGAGCGCAGAGGACGCAGAGAACGACGGAATTAACCATCCCGGCGCGGCCGGGAGACACGAAGGGACGGGAGACGCAGAGGGACGCGGGGGGATTGAACCATCCCGGCGCGGCCGGGATAAACTCCGGGCCCAGATGGGCGCAGATGAGCTAAACGCGTTTTCCGTGGCGTTGTTATCCCGTCCGCGCCGGGATGGTT
>JAJZCR010000130.1 GCA_021851715.1 Planctomycetota bacterium | reverse complement strand
CCAACGAACGATTTGAAGGTTTGAGCGGCTTCGGGCATAATAGGATTCTCCGTGTCAGGGGTTGTAAAAAGTCACACACACTGCGGAATTTTAACGGGTTCCGCCGGCCCCTACACGGTTTTACGCTTGTGGAATTGTTGGTGGTTATTTTGATCATCGCCATTCTCGTGGCCCTCTTACTACCGGCCTTGGCGGCTGCCCGGCAAAATGCCGAAACCACAGTCTGTCTTAGCAACGAGCGCCAGATCGCGATCGGCACCATCGCCTGGGCCCAGGGGCACAATGGCTACGCTCCCGGCTGTGTTGGTTTCAGCGCCTTCAACGGAGACCCTCAACCGGGCATAGGTGAATTTTTCAACACCGAAATTTTCAGTAGCACCTCCCAACCTGTGCTAAACAGCATTTTGGTTACCAGGGGCTACCTTTCAACGCCAGCCGCGTTTGCCTGTCCAGCCGACGCGGGGCAGGCCGGGAGCGGGTACATGCTTGCTTGGTGGGCCTTCGGAGACTATCGCTTTAACATGTCCATCGTGGGCGAAACGAATTCGGGTGCTTGGGTGTCGGGCGGCTGGGGCAGCCAAAACTGGCCCCAGTATGATAGCAATTACGATGCCAATGACTGTTACCCTTATTTTATCGGGGCGGCTGTAAGAATGGCTGCGCAGTTGTCCGGTGCCTCGGATCCCGCCCGGACGATGCTGCTTGAGGATGGCATAAGCGGCGTGGATTATTGCGATGTGGCCACTTCCCCAGTGAACCCATCTTTGGAATTCGGCCAGATCGGCAGCGCGGTCCACGGCGGTTTTTCCGCCATGAACGTGTGCTTCGTGGATGGTCACGCCGCGACCACTACAAAAATTGCCCACGACGGCATTGGATCGCCCTATTACGCGATCTATTATACCTTGATGGCGGAACCCAACATTTTTCTGCATAGCTGGTAGGACTTGGAAGCCGATGTGGTGGGGCTGGGGCGGTCCGTGGCGTGGTGGGTCCAACGGAGAGTTGTTGCTCCATGGGAAAAGACTGCGCCCAATGACCATGGCTTTGTTAGGAGTTTTGTAAGATGACCCGTCTGTGTTGGTTGTTGTCTCTATTGCCGTTGGCCGCTGGTATGATGGTGGTAAGCACGGCGCTGGCTGCCTCTGGTACAAAAACATCGCTGGCCAACGATGGCAGTACACGCTATGTGGTTGTGGTGGCACCGAATGCGTCGGCCACGGTGCGACATGCCGCGCGGGAGTTGGCATCGGATCTGCACCTGATTTCGGGTGCGCACTTTGCCATCACGACCCGCCGTCCCACCGGGCCGGCCATCTACGTCGGATCGGGCGCGGCCTTACGGGCGGCTTTTCCCAAGCTACGGCTAAGCACTCTGCCGGGCGAGGGTTTTGTTATTCAAACTGCCGGCGGTAACCTGGCACTGGCAGGGAAAGATGACCGGGGAACGCTGTACGGGGTCTACAGCTTTCTGGAGGATCAGTTGGGCGTGCGCTGGTATTCACCGCACGACACTTTGATCCCTCACCGCGCGAGGATTACGCTTCCCCCGCTGCACGAAAGGCGGAAACCCGCCTTCACATACCGCGACATGTGTGAATATCTGGTGCTTCAACACAGTCGGTGGGATGCCCACCTGAAGCTGAACGGCATCCATGTGCCGAAGCGGGCTGATCTGGGGGGCACCAACCGATTATTTAACGGGGCGGAAGATTTCTACGCCTTGGTGCCGCCGGCGAAGTATTTTGCCCAACACCCTGAATATTTCAGCTTGATCGACGGAAAACGCAGTGACCAGCAATTCTCGCAGTTATCGTTGGTAAACCCGGCGGTGTTTCGGATCATCACTGCGGCCTTGGTGGCACAGGCCAAAGCGGACCCTCATCTTCTTGTGCTGGGCCTTTCGCCCAACGATTCCGCGGGCGGGAACTCCCAGGGTGCTCGATCCCTGGCCAGTGATGCGCGGTACGGGGCACCATCCGGCACTCTGTTGCATTTTGTCAACAAGGTGGCGGTCGCGGTGCAGCGTCAATTGCCGGGTCGCAAAATCTGGGTCGAAACACTCGCCTACCAGTACACTGAGAAGCCGCCGCGACCCGACACCATTCAAGCGGGGAATAATGTGCTGGTGTGCTTTGCCCCAGTCTACATGAACTACACGTGTCCAATCGATGCACCACAGAATCATTCCACATTGAAGGATCTTTTGGGATGGGATCGGGTGGCACCGGGGCATCTCCAGGTCTGGACGTATGTAACCAATTTCTCCAACTATCTCCAGCCGTTCCCGGATTGGGATGAGTTGGGTGCTGACATGGAACTTTATTACAGCCATGGGGTTTCCGGTATGTATTGCGAGGGCAATTACAATTCCGTCAGCCCCATGATGGCGATGCGTGTTTGGGTGCTGGCCCACCTGATGTGGAATCCGCGGCGGAACGTCTGGCAGTTGATCAAGGAGTTCAGCGACGGCTACTATGGACCAGCCGGTCCATATATCTGTCGCTATTTGCGGCTGCTGCACCGCCAGTTGCAGAAGCCCAATATGAACCTCACAATTTCCGATTCTCCCAATGCCACTTATCTCACGCCGGCACTTTTGAATAAGGCGGATCGGTTATTCCAGAAGGCTGAGGTGGCCGTGCGGTTAAACGCCGCCGAGTTGCGGCGCGTAAAGGAAGCCCGTTTAGGACTGCTCTACGTGGAACTAATGCGTTCTGCGCCTAAGGGGAAAGCCACGGCCAAGGAGAGAGCTGTTTTTCAGAATAAAGTTCACCACTTTGTTCGGAAGTTGCCGCAGTTTGGCGTAAAGTACATCAGGGAAGGCGTTCCGGTTTCGCGGTGGCTTGAGAAGGTTGAAGGGCAGGCAGGAACTGGACCAAAATAACTTCCCGACCTGGTAATGGCCTGGTGTCATCTGGATGAAAGAATGGGACGTCCGAGGTGTTTTTGGGACAAAGAGTAAGCCATGGAAGGCTGCGGAGTTCAAGGTGAAAGAATCATGAAGCGGCTGTCCCCAGCGATTTTCGAACATGATAGGCGGCCAAGTTTGACCACGGCGGCGTCGAGTAGGTGGTCGGGCTGGTGGGTGGTGATCGCAAGACCATCGGCCAAGGCCGTATTGATTTGGTCATTGAGAAAGATTCGGCGGCAGAAGGGATGCAGAAAAAAAGGGGATGAGCGCCGACGGTTGATTGGTGTGATCCCGCAGGTCGAAGGGACTTTTCTTGCGGTGCTGCGCGAGCACGCCGCCGGGCAACTGATGATAAAATCTGTTACCCACATAGCTGGTAGGACTTGGAAGCCGATGTGGTGGGGCTGGGGCGGTCCGTGGCGTGGTGGGTCCAACGGAGAGTTGTTGCTCCATGGGAAAAGACTGCGCCCAATGACCATGGCTTTGTTAGGAGTTTTGTAAGATGACCCGTCTGTGTTGGTTGTTGTCTCTATTGCCGTTGGCCGCTGGTATGATGGTGGTAAGCACGGCGCTGGCTGCCTCTGGTACAAAAACATCGCTGGCCAACGATGGCAGTACACGCTATGTGGTTGTGGTGGCACCGAATGCGTCGGCCACGGTGCGACATGCCGCGCGGGAGTTGGCATCGGATCTGCACCTGATTTCGGGTGCGCACTTTGCCATCACGACCCGCCGTCCCACCGGGCCGGCCATCTACGTCGGATCGGGCGCGGCCTTACGGGCGGCTTTTCCCAAGCTACGGCTAAGCACTCTGCCGGGCGAGGGTTTTGTTATTCAAACTGCCGGCGGTAACCTGGCACTGGCAGGGAAAGATGACCGGGGAACGCTGTACGGGGTCTACAGCTTTCTGGAGGATCAGTTGGGCGTGCGCTGGTATTCACCGCACGACACTTTGATCCCTCACCGCGCGAGGATTACGCTTCCCCCGCTGCACGAAAGGCGGAAACCCGCCTTCACATACCGCGACATGTGTGAATATCTGGTGCTTCAACACAGTCGGTGGGATGCCCACCTGAAGCTGAACGGCATCCATGTGCCGAAGCGGGCTGATCTGGGGGGCACCAACCGATTATTTAACGGGGCGGAAGATTTCTACGCCTTGGTGCCGCCGGCGAAGTATTTTGCCCAACACCCTGAATATTTCAGCTTGATCGACGGAAAACGCAGTGACCAGCAATTCTCGCAGTTATCGTTGGTAAACCCGGCGGTGTTTCGGATCATCACTGCGGCCTTGGTGGCACAGGCCAAAGCGGACCCTCATCTTCTTGTGCTGGGCCTTTCGCCCAACGATTCCGCGGGCGGGAACTCCCAGGGTGCTCGATCCCTGGCCAGTGATGCGCGGTACGGGGCACCATCCGGCACTCTGTTGCATTTTGTCAACAAGGTGGCGGTCGCGGTGCAGCGTCAATTGCCGGGTCGCAAAATCTGGGTCGAAACACTCGCCTACCAGTACACTGAGAAGCCGCCACGACCCGACACCATTCAAGCGGGGAATAATGTGCTGGTGTGCTTTGCCCCGATTGGCATGGATTTTGGCCGTCCGATCACGGCACCGCAGAATCGTTCCACATTGAAGGATTTTTTGGGATGGGATCGGGTGGCACCGGGGCATCTCCAGGTCTGGACGTATGTAACCAATTTCTCCAATTATCTCCAGCCGTTCCCGGATTGGGATGAGTTGGGTGCTGACATGGAATTTTATTACAGCCATGGGGTTTCCGGTATGTATTGCGAGGGCAATTACAATTCCGTCAGCCCCATGATGGCGATGCGTGTCTGGGTACTGGCCCATTTGATGTGGAATCCGCGGCGGAACGTCTGGCAGTTGATCAATGAGTTCAGCGACGGCTACTATGGACCAGCCGGTCCATATATCTGTCGCTATTTGCGGCTGCTGCAGGAACCCAACGCGGTCGCCGGACTTGATGATCCCGCTAGCGCCCCCTATTTGCCGTCGGTGGTATTAAGAAAAGCGAACCACTTATTTGATGAGGCCGAAGCGGCGGCGAGGGTCAATACCGCCGAATTACTCCGCGTCAAAGAGGCCCGCGTGGGACTTGGTTATATGGAATTGATGCGTTATGCCCCGTCCGTGAACTCCACGATGACGGAGACGGCCGTGTTCCGGCACCGGCTTGCCCGCCTGCTGCCGACATTTCGCCAATTTGGGATAGCCTATATTGCGGAGGGCCGACCACTGCGATCCTGGGCGCAGAGGCTGGAGCGGTGCGGGGCGGGCTACGTTCCCAAGGGCCGTCCGATTCCCAGTTGGTTGGAGCAAATTCAAAGGGGGCCCTTTGTGCCATTCAAAACACCTCAGGCCGTAGTAAGTCTAAACCAGGGATGGCGTTTCCATACGGATCCGCGAAATATCGGGATCAAGAAGAATTGGATGAAACGGACCTTTCGCGACGTCGACTGGCCGGTGCTCAACGCGCTGCTTCCCTGGCAGGATCAGGGCTGCCCTTCCTACTACGGTGCCGCGTGGTATCGGCATCAATTTCGACCGCCGGTCCGGAGGAGCGGACAACGAGTCATCCTTTATTTCGGTGCCGTCGACGGGAATGCCACCGTGTTTTTGAACGGAAAAAAGGTGGGGGTGCATCGGTTGCGGGCTAACGGCTCCGGCTGGGACAGACCATTCCACTTTGACATTACCCGTTTCCTGATCAACGGCCGCTCCAATGAGATTGCGGTGCGTGTGAAAAAGCTGGCGTATCTGAGCGGGATCGACGGCGGCGTGCATATCTTTCTCGCCGTGGCGGCACCAGCTCGAATGAGCAAAATTCCCCGGTAGATGCTTGTGACAGGCCCCGCTTATGCGGATTCCGGCGGATGTTTGCACTCTCACAGCGCCACGCGGTTCCGATAAACAACATTTTTCCGTCACTCAATGGCAATATTATATCATTTCTTTTTCATCATATTTTATAGTAAAATTAATGCTATTTCCGGATTAGATATCTCCGGTGGATAGGTAACGGAAAATTAGAACCTTTTTGCTCTTGCGTCGCTGTCCGCGGCACGGGATAATTCATCTTGTGATTCAGATGTCCACAACCATGTTGGGGTGTGGATCCGTCGCCTGCCCGGTTCGGCGGGTAAAAGAGAGGCTCCCGGCGGGAGCAAAGGAGTTTTTATGTTGTTCGGTACATTTTTCCGTTCGTCTCGTTCGGTCCAGCTTGGCGCGGCCGCAGCCGCTTTGGCAATCGTTGCCGGGTTGGCGGGGTCGGCCACGGCCTCCACGATTGTCGCAGATTGGACGCTCAATGCCGCACCCGTGGCCGGCGGTGGATATGTTGGCTATTACATCTTTCAAACGGGCCAGGGCTATGTTTCCTTGGACTCCACGGGAAACTATAACAGCCTGTACCAAGCCTATCGACCTACACCGACTGCCGGCCCGCAGATCGGTAGCGCGCCCACCGCTGTATCAACACTATTTAATGGCGGCGGCTATTATGGCAACAATAACCCTCTGGGACTTGATGCAGCCGCCGGCATTAATTTCTCCCTGAGTCTCTACACTGAGCCAACGGTTTCCTCGCAAAATGAGTACGCCTTCCTCAGTGGTGGCGGGGACAGCAGCCCGGGGAGCCTTGACATTGGGATGAGCGGTACTTCCTGGGTCGCCAATTACGATACTCCTTCGGGGCTGGTGTTCCTGGGTTCCACACCTGCGGTAATCAATGCCCCCTACCATTTGGTGGTTAAT
>JAJZCR010000129.1 GCA_021851715.1 Planctomycetota bacterium | reverse complement strand
CTGCGATGAGTTGGCGGGTCCGGGGCGGCAAGGCGGTGATATTGCAAAGGGTGCGTGAGCGCGGGCCTTTGGGGGTACGGAAGGATTCACGCACCAGAAAGGTGAGGTAGGTGGCCTTGCCGCGTTTGCATGGGGTCGTCTGCACAAACATACGAGCTACATATTATCAGGTTATAAACCATAATGCAAGCATACTATTCCAAAGAAGAATTACAATAATACTTGCTACATTTTGACCCAAAACTACGCTTTTACGGCCTTTTTTAAAAAGTCAGGGGGAAGTCAGGATAACCAGCCCCCCCCATGGTAATGCGGCGGTTTGCTTTCATCAGCGGACCAACCACCGGATTATCATCACGGTGCTTGCTGACGCATTCTCGCCCGGCCCCACCTGCGCCACGTCAGCGTTGTCAATCCGCATACCACCAGGAGAGCCAGGCCGGCGGGTTCCGGGACGGCGGTAATTCGATAGACGCCGGAAGAAATACCGCCGGCGTTAACCCCTCCGATGACATAAAATCTATTGCCGGATACGGCCCCTGCCGATTCCCGCAGCGCCAACGGCAGCGAGGGCTGAGTATACCACGCATTCTGGGCGGGATCATAGCTTTCAAACGCCGAGTACGAAGTGCCGGTATCGCTGGCCAGAGAATTGCTGCCGCCAGCTGCCACAATCTGGCCTTGCAGTGTGCCGTAGGCGAAATTCAATCGCCCAAGGCTCATCGGTGGAAAGCCAGGCCCCCAGGTATTCTGGGCCGGAATGAAGTTGCTGCCGCTGGCCAGCACGCTGGCAGTGTTGACATCGTAGCCGCCGTATTCGAGCAACTCGTTGCCGAGAAAGGCCGCCCCCTGGCCGGTGCGCGATTGCGGCATGAACGGCAACGTCATGGAGGCCAGAGTCGATGGATCGAAGGCCACGGCCTGCGTGCCGGCGCTATTCCCGCCGGCAATATAAATGCTCGCGCCCGCCGCTATCGCGGCCGCCCCGCCGGTGCCGGCGGAAAAGGCCGCCGTGCTCCAGGAATTGGTGGCGATGGAATAAATCTGAACGCTCTGGTTCACGCTGCCGCCGGAGTCCATTCCACCGAAAACAAATATCCGCCCATTGCTGTAGGCGGCTGCGGCTTGGCGCACGGCAGTGGGCAACGACGCTTCCGCAGTCCACGCGTTGAGCACCGGGTTATAAACGTCCAGCGTTGAAAGCGTATTGGTACCATCGTATCCACCGGCCACGTATATATCCCCGGTAGCCGTATCGGCAGCGGCCGCCATCTGCGCCTCGGCACCGGGCATGGATGCGACCGCCGACCATGGATTATTAAAGGTCAGCGGCAAAGCCCGGGTGTTCGGTACCCCCAACAAACCGGGCAACGCGCAGATCACTGCCCGGACGATGACGCAACGTAATTTACCTATCACCATAAGATTTTCTCCTTTCCCGTGCGCGGTTTTACCTAAGCCCGCTGCCTCCGTCCCCACGCCAGGAGCATGATGCCGCCCATGGCCAGCAGGGTCAGCGTCGCAGGCTCAGGGGTGGGGCTGTCCGGCATCAGGCTGCCGCCGCCGGTGAGAGCGTAGGTCTGGTCATTCAGGGCCGAATCCACGAGCGGATTGTAGTACACATTCAGACCGTTGCCGGTGATGTTGCTGATGGTGGTGCCGCTGAACACCAGACCGGCCAGGTCGGATACGTAGAAAGCGGCGGCCCCGGAGCCGCGTCCGCTGGAAAGGACAAGAGAATTACCGCTGTCAAGGGTCAGCAGGCTCCAGGCGAAATTGTTGTTCCAACCGGCGGCGGTCGCTCCCATATCCAGCCCGGCCAGCGCCATGCTGTGCTGGCCGGAACCGGTGAATTCCAGGTTCGCGCCGCTGGTGTTCCAAGTGGTATTTTGTGTGCTGTTGTTGGTGAAATTGCCGGAAACGTTGAATTGATCGCCGGTGGCCGCGATGGTGGTGCCACTGGCTCCCACCACACAATCGGTGTAGTTGGTGGTGCTGGGATCAGTAATCACGGTTCCATTGTTGGTAAATCCGCCGGCAAAAGTAACCACGGTTTGGGTGGTGGTGAAAGTGCCGTTGTTGATGACATTGCCGGTGAAAATGGCGGGGTTATAACGCACGGCGATGTTGGAGCCGGCTTCGTTGGTCACATCGCCATTGATGGTGGTCGTGCCGCCGGTCAACGTGATGGACCCCGGCGCGCCGCTGGTGGGATCACCGTTGGTCAGCCCGCCGGTGGAAAGTATGCCGTAGCCGGAAATCTGCCCGATATTGATGAAACTGTTGCCACTGGTATCAAGCGTGCCGCCAGTGAGGCTGATCACCTGCTGGACGAATGGCCCGGTTTCGTTGTTGGGTCCAGTCGTTGAGGCAAAACCATTGGCGAGCACCAAGGCACTGCCCGCCGCCACGGATATGCGTCCGCCGCCATTGCTTTGCACGGAGGAAATAATCAGCGTGCCGCCGGTAGGGGCAATGGTGCCGCCATCCTGCACAATCGGGGCACCAATACTGCCAAACCCTTCGATAACACCGTTGGACGCGTTGGCGATATGGTTGGCCAGCAGGTGGGCACTATCGGCATTAAGCTCGATGATGCCGTCGTTGGTGAAGCCTTGAGAAATGTTCGTGGTCTGGTTGGCCTGCACCAGGATTTCTCCGGCGGTATTGTTAAGCTGGGCTGATATAAGCCCGCCGCCGGTAATCAGGCCGCCCGAATTGTTGGTCAATATCCCACCCCCATTGATGGTGGCACCATTGATATTTAAGGTACCGTAGTTGGTGATGCCCGTCGCCAACTCCAGCGCATAGCCCGCCGTGAGGTTGATGACGCCATCGTTATTATTAGGCCCGGTGTTGTTAATGACCAGATTGCCGGCATAGGTACTCTGATAGGGTGGCGTGCCGGTGTTGTAACTGGTATTGAGCGTACCATTGTTGGTAAAGCCGCCGGTACCGCTGATCACTCCGTAGCCCGCGATCAGATTGTTGTTGGTCAATGGGCCGTCGCCGGTGATGGTGGCACCGCCCAGATTGATCGTGCCCTGGTTGTTCAGGCCCTGGCCGTTAAGCGTAATCGTCTGGCCGGCATTGAATGTAATCGAGCTGTCATTTTCCATTCCATTGCCGGCGGTGAAGGCATTGGTGGAATATCCCAGCGCAAAGGTGCCCTGATTGACCAAGCGGGCATTGAACGTGCCACCGGTATAAGTAAAAGTGCCGGTATTGGTGAAGGTGACATTCACGCCGCCTTGGGCGTCCTCGATAGTCCCACCGGATTGCGTGAACACGCCGTTGTTGGTAATGCTGCCGGGAGTAAGGATGGATCCGGAGACGCTGCCGAGCTTCAGCGCTCCGCCGGAGAGGAGATATTGGTTGTTGTAACCCGGGGCGGAAACCAGCGACTGGGCCACGGCATTGGTGCCGCCGGATTGGGTAAAGCTGCCTGTGCCACCGGATCCGATCTGTTCGGTGGTGGCGGAAAGCTGGCCGCCGCTCAGCACGTAAACACCGCTCGCGCCGGCATTAACGCCAAGCGTGAGGTTGCCGCTTCCGACCACGCTGTCCCCGGTTTGCCCAAAGCTGCCGGTGCCGCCGGCACCGACGATAATCCCGCTGGCAACTTTCAGGGTTCCACCGGAGATGTCGTAAACACCTGCGCCGGTATTGCCGAAACCGATCGTTAAATTATCACCAACAGTGTTGGTGCCCCCCGTCTGGTTGACGCTGCCGAAACCACTTCCACCAATAACTTGGTTGGTCACTGTGGTTAATGATCCGGCGGAAATGTTGACGTTATAAACGGGACTGGCTCCACTTTGCGAATTTTGCGATGTTGAATTGCTCCCGCTGGCTTGCCCAACGAACATGTAGCTTCCACTGGCTTGGGCACTGCCGCTGATGTTCAGCGTGCCGTTGCCGCTGGCTCCGACGATAATCGCGCCGTAGCTCCCGGAATAAGCTCCGCCGGCGACACTTGTCAGGCTGCCACCGGTTAAATTCACCGTGCCGGTTCCACCACTGTTTTCGCCGATGAACATGCTGCCCGCGCTCACCGTCCCGGTGGAACTGATGTTCAGCGTACCATTAGCTGCGTTGCCAACTACAATAGTGCCATATTGCTGACCTCCTCCGGTGGCAACCGTCAGGCTGCCGCCGGAAACGCTCACGGTTCCACTGCTGCCGGCCGCGTAGCCGATATACAGCGAACCCATGCTGACTTGGGCGGAGCCGCTGATGTTGAGTGTGCCGGTTCCGGCTTGCCCAACATACACGTAGGCCCCAGATGCGTTTAATGTGCCCGCCGATATCTGGTATAAGCCGACACCGCCGGCCAATGACCCAATTTCCAAGATGCCGTCCAGCACTTTGTTGGTCCCCCCGGTCTGATTGACGCTGCCGAAACCATAGCCACCAACGGACTGGGACCCACTACTGAAGGTTCCTCCGGATATATTCATATTGTAAATCGGGGTGGCGGTGCCCTGGGAATTTTTGGAGGAGCTGTTGTCCCCAGCGACCTGGCCTATTATAAGGTAACTGGCACTGCCCTGGGCAGTGCCATAGAAATTAAGAGTTCCGTTACCAGAGTTCCCGATGAGAATGGTGCCGCCGCCGATATCGGATAGATTGCCGCCCGAAATATCATAAACCCCCACCCCTCCCGCCGAATCGCCCAGCACAAGATACGCGCTGGTCACCCCGGTAATGCCAACATTATTGGTTCCCCCGGTCTGATCGACATTGCCGTAGCCAGCGGTCCCGATGGTTTGAGTGGAGCTGGTGGTCAAAGTTCCGCCACCTAAGTAATAATACCCGTATCCACCCGCCGCTCCCCCTAATTCCAGCACAGTTGCTTGATTAGTCCCACCCCATTGATAATATTCGCCAAAACCACCGATGGCAACCACTTCCGTACCACTGACATACATCGCCCCGGCGGTCTGATGCAGTTCCGCCATATTTGAAGATGAATCTAGACTCAGGCCCGATAATCCTGGGTTGCTGTACGTGGCGCTGTAAGTGACATTTACGTTGGTATCAATTACTGCGGTATCGCCGTTGACCGGGACAAAGCCGCCGGACCAATTGCTGGCCGTACCCCAGTCTCCGCCTGTCGGCCCGACAAAAGTATCGGTGGCCGCCCGCGTAACCGCCGGCAGCGCGAGCGCTCCCGCAGCCACGGCGGTGGCCATGGCCAGAGTGAATCTTCCCATGCCCCGGCAGGCCGCCGACAACTTCCGCTGGTGATGATGATGTTTTACCATGATATTCTCCTTCAAAAAAAACCACACGAATAAATTCCAAGTTTATTTCCCACCGGATCCATCGCCCGGTGGACTAATGGATGCACATATCCATTTTCTGAAAATCCGTACCCTCCGTCGCCATATTGACCCAATCAATCTTGTCCATAATAGGTCCTTCCGCAATCATCATACTCCACCGCAAGCCCGCACACTATTCCCCTAGACAGGGGAATAGCAGGTGCTCCGGCGAGCACATCTGCTGAAGCGCGCCATCCGGACTTCGTTCTAACATCCCTATCTAAAGCCGCAATTCCCCTAACCAGGGGGTGGCGCAGCGTGGCCAGCGCAGGTGCATTGAGAAAGTTGAAAATGCCGCACTTGGGAAGTCGACTGAATCAGCCCTGGGGCGGCCGGGCCGCGGGAATGCGCGGAAAGCCGGGAATATCCATGGCCAGGCCGATCGGAGTCGGTGTCCGCCAGGTAGCCATCAGCTCCACATGCGAGCGGCATCCCATTCGGCGATAAAGCACTTTTATATATTGATGTACAGTATGCCGGCTGATGGCCAGATGGCGGGCAATGGCTTTTTCGGCGTGGCCGGCCAGAAGCAGTTCCAGCGTTTGCCGCAGGCGCGGGCTTAAGCCCGCCAGACGGGGGTCCTGCCGCGACTTGTTGCCGTCGTGCGCCAGCAGCAGCGCCAGCTCATCGTGAAAAAGTGAAAGAATCCGGCATTGGCGGCGCTCCAGCGGCGGCGCATTCCATGCGCGGAGGATATAGATGAGGTGATCGCGCCCCAGCCAGGGCAACGGCCGCTGCGACATGATAAAGCCGTCCACGCCGCTGCCCCGGCGATAACGCTGAACATGCTCGCTGCTATACCATTGCCGCAGTGGCATGAATTGGTCGCGGCAGCGCGTCAGGGCGCGGCCACGCCTGGGATAAATCTGATGCCAGGTGGGATCGTCGCTCAGGTCCAGCCGGGAGAAATAGTCCAGCCAAATGCCGCGCTCGGCGGCACCGGACCAGCCGTGGTCAACCGGGTTCACCGGACACATCCGATTAAGGGTATAGGGCAATTCCATTTCACCGGTCAAGCCGACCTGGGCACCCAGCATATCCGTCAATCCGGTGAGCATCCGCAAACGCCAGGCCCCGGGATCGTGGCCCAACTCGCGCAGTTCACCCAGCAGGCGAAAGACACCGCGTACATCCCCAAGAGTTAAGCTTTGATGTTTGCCCATTACCAATCCCCGCAGTCTTGCCTTGCTCCGGTGGAAAAGAGCACATATTTAATTCAACATCATTATAATTAACGCAGCGTTCAATATCAATCCGCACACCCGTGTTGTCAAGAAGTAGAAATGTCACCCTGTTAGCCGAAATAGAAGTGTCACCCTGACATCAATACTCCAGTGGCGTGGCGGCCCGGCGTAGGCGCAGGGAGGGGCGCAGCCCCGACCGTCGCCGG
>JAJZCR010000128.1 GCA_021851715.1 Planctomycetota bacterium | reverse complement strand
CGCTGCTGTGCTTAGGGATCCAAGATTGTAGACTCCAGCCCCCGCGTCCCCCTCAATATAGGTGGCGAGCGTAAGCGATCCGAAAGTGAACACCGCGCTGGCGCTTCCGGAGTTCGTATTTCTTAGAAGTAAGCCGCTGCCGTTGAGCACCGACGCAGTGCCGGTAAAGCCGCTATTTGCGCCAGACCAGCCCACCTGCGTACTTCCTCCGCCGGCGATCTGTACGGTGCCGGTGCCTGTGATATTTCCGGCAAATGTTATCTCGCCGCTTCCGGCCCCGGACGCCTGCAAGGTGGTTGTGGCACCGCTTTCAACAACTAGCGCATTGGAAATCGTCTGGGGATTGGCCCCTTGGTCAAGCGTTCCACCATACAGATCAACGGCACCCGTACCCAGAGCGGCGGCATTGCCCAATCTCAACGTGCCCGCGTTGACGGTCGTTCCGCCAGCGTAGGTGTTGGCACCGGAGAGTGTAAGCGTGCCGCTGCCGGAGCTGCTTTCGACCGTCAACGCCCCCAAACCGGATATAACGCCAGTGAGCGAGTCGGTCTGTCCATCGAGATCGATGGTTCCGGCGGCGTTTAACACAATGTTATTGCCGACCGCTGAAGCACTCGTAGTTTGCAAGTTTCCGCCGGTGAAGGCCACATTTCCCGTCCCAAGGCTATTGCCGCTGATCGCCAAAGTGCCGGCGTCCAGAATCGTGCCGCCGGTGTAAGTATTGCTGGTATTGCTTAGCGCCACTATTCCGGAGGGTTGATCAAGTATCAGCGTCAGAGATCCGGTAAGGGCTCCCGATATTGTAGAAGTGACGTTGGAGGTATTTCCGTTGCCGAAATTGAGCACAATTTGGTTACCCGTGCTGCCAATACCCCCAACAATGGTCGAACCCGCTGGACTCGCCATGGCGGAGGGGTCAATAGTTAAAGTTTCGGTAGCGCCGCCGGAATTGTAAATGCTGTCTCCGCTGGCAAGAGACAAATCGCCGATAGTTGGCGAAAGACCGGAGAGATCGGCATGATTGACGTTGCCGCCACTGGTGTTGATTGTAACGTCGTAGGTCGTGCCGGATGGTGTGCCATTAATCGGAACTGTGGCGGGACTCCAGTTGGCGGAATTGCCCCAATAACAGTTTGAACTGTTGTCGGCCCCGGTCCACGTTGCTACGGTATCTCCCCTGAGAGATTTGGCACCCACACCGGCCACGGCCAAAGCCGCGGCGGCGGCCAAAAGGCTGGCCTTGGAGCTGAGGGCAATTTTGCCAAATACAGTCTGGGGGGTTTTTCGGTGAAGCATAGGGAATCTCCTTATAAATAGGCGATCAGTCGATCACAGCCGTACATTCCGTTTACTCTAATTCCCCCAGCCGGCATCAGAACATGCCGCAAGCGATAAATACCAATCCGTTTCTGTTGTAACATTATTCGCTACCAGCGGACTGCCTGGTGGATGTCAAACCTGTTTGACGTGGTTTGACAACGGGCGAATAACTATACGGTCTTATCGGCGGTTGTTACCCAATATCCTTAGTAATTCCCAGCATCATCGCGTAACAAAACATAGTTAAGTGTGAGACAAGGCTGCCGATCCACGAAACATAGGACATAACTGGTACTGTCGCGGCGCAGCAGATCCCGGTTTTACGAAGAATTTTGCTTCCCCAATGGCCTTTACGCCCAGGGCGACCAGTGCCAAGTTTAGTTTCGGCAGCACCGCAAGCCGTAAGGGGTGCCAGGCATCACGGTAATAAACGGCACCCAATAACTTCGCTTCACGATTTTTACGGCACTTTAGTGTTGGGGAAGGCGGCCCAAGCATCTGTGCGTCGGCAAAGGGCAATGCGCGGTGGAAAAACAAAAAAAACGCCGGTGAAAAATACCGTGTCATCAAATCGTATTTCGATTCCAACTCAACGCTGCCGCATTGAGCTACGGGCCGTGTGAGGGTTGGGGTGGGGAAAAGGACACCTATAGTTTGGCGCGACTCTGTTTACGTACTGCGGAGGGATTGCGGATTTATTGCAGTTGCCACTTGCGGCGCAGGAACCATTCGAGGGTGAGAGACGCGATAAATAATACGAAGAATAGTTTGTTATTATACAGGGGAAAGGATGTTCTTTGCACCTGATTCTCATGGCTTATGGAAGCTTTTAACCGGCGGCCCAGGGCGTTGATACCGCTTAATTCACTGTAGGAACCGCGGGTTATGGATGCAATGCGCTGGAGCGTCTGGGGTTCGGCGGCCAGCTTGTCCATTTCTCCAACCGCGGCGATGACATAAAAATCCGTGCTGTCTGTGCCGAGGGTTTTGCCGTGGCGCAGGGCGGTAAATACCAGGTGATAATGCCCGGGTACCGGGGGCATAAAGTTTCTTGTATACATGCCTATATTGCTGTATCTGGCGTGCAGGGCAACAACGCGGGCCTTGCCGTCGGGGCCGGTCATGACGGCGGAGACGTGGGCGTAGCGTGTTAATTGCCCGCGGGCGTCGGTGACTTCCACACGCAGGTGCACCATGTGACCCGTGTCATAGCGTTCGCGGCGGATCATGGCGGTAACGGAGGAGCCTTTGGATGTTTTAATTTTACTTTCCCCGGCCAGCCAGCGAATCAGTTGCCCCCAGAAGCGATGGTACGGCGAGCGCAATCCCATGGTTCTTAGCGCCAGTTGCCAACGATAGGTTGTATCGGCGGCAAACGCCGCGGCCCGGCCTTTGCCATAATGCTGCACGGCCAGAACAATCGCCGGGCGGCCGCCGACCTGTGCTTCGGGATCGGTTAATAAAACGGTGGCCCCGGGTTTAGCTGCCGCAAATGCCACGCAGCCGGCGAGTTTGGGAAGTTGATTTTTGGCCGGCGCGCCGCCGGGCGTGTTAAACCATGTGGCAATACCTTGAAAAATCGGGCTTTGCGCACCAAACGCCGTCAGTTGGGGAACAAACGCTGAATCCAACTGCGGAGGTTGCACGGATTGGAGATGAATGGGAAAGGCAGAGGCTAAATCGGATTGGCCCCAATCACCACTGGCGAAATTCTGCTGGCCGCCAATCATGATGAATCCGGCCCCATTGCGGATAACCTCTTTAAGCTGGTCCTGCTGACCGCGCGTTAAGAAACTCGAACGCACATCACCTAAAATAATGACCTTAAATTGCTGCCATTGGGCCAAGGTATCCGGCAGAGCGGTAAGATGTTTGTTGGCTCCGCGCACCATAAAATAGCCGGGGCGAGTTTGAATCAAACTGACCAGATCCACATTGGGATCCGTCGATAAGTCCTGCTCCAACGGCCCAACTTCCGGGCGAATGCGTCCCTCCAAGTACAGCACCGCAATTTTAGGATTGGTTATCAGCATGGGAAACTGCTGTTTATTACCCGCAGTGGTACGCTCGGCAGGGTCCACGGGAATGCGGGCGGTTAAGACCAGACGGCCCACTTTTTGCGGGGTGAATTTGAATTGCACTGTTTGCGGCACCGGTCCGGAATGCAAGACCAGCCGATGTTGGGCGAGCGTTTTCTTTCCCTGCATGAGATAAACATGAATAGTCCGGTCATTAAAGGCACTGGAGCGAATCAGGGTGGTCAGGGTTACCTGTGTATCAACCGGTGCGGTCTGCGGGCCGTTGACTCGAACAATTTCAATTTGCGGCACTCCGCGGGCATGGGTGGACGTTGAACCCACACGCACGGGATAAACTCTTATCGGCAAGTGCGCCAGGGTACGCAGTTTGGTGGGGCCGTTCTGAATACCGTCACTGAAAAGCACCAACTGATGAACGCCGGAATTCACCGCCAGTTTAATCGCGGCAGGCAGGTCGGTCAGTTTTCCGTCGGGGGCGATGGCCGTCCATTGGGCGGGACTTGTGAGCGGGGCATTATGAATGCCGTCATAGGCAAAACACTTCACGGCAAAATGCCCTTTAAGATTATGTATCAACATGTGTGCCGCCTGCACGCTTAGCAGATAGCGACTCGGTTCGTTGGGCTGGTCATTGACGCTCATGGAACCCGAGGCGTCGATCATAATGCCCAGGGATGGCATGTTGTGCGGAACTGTGATCCAGGCCAGCACGGGCTGGAACATCAGCAGTAAAATAAACGCCATGCCCGCAAGGCGCAGCGAAAAAAGTGATAGGATTCTCCGCTTGCCCAGCACCTGATACACACGTTTGTAAAACAACCAGACTGCCAGACCGGCGATGGCAAAGGTAAACAGCACGGCGATAAAAATTTCACGCGTCGTGGGAAAAATTAACACGGTCAGGCCGTAAATAATGGCCACGGCGGCGGCGATCATGGCCGTCCAGGGCATGGGTTCGTGTGCGGTAGTCGGGGAATCGGGCACCGCTTGCCGCAAATGTAGCCAACTGTAAACGCCCAGAGCTATCCCCGCCGCCAACGCCACCACGCCCCACCAGGCAAAACCCTGCTGGCCCGAAAAGTGCAGCGATACCGTGGCGATTACCGGCATTTCGTTAACCCGTACAAGGACCAAAGCCACCTTTCCAATGCTGTTGGGTGCGCCTTTAATTTTGCTCGCTGCCCAGAGCCTCCCACAGACCTAACGCACCGTGCGGTAGTTTGTTGTCGCGTCCCATGACCGCATCCACAATTTTTCGCAAAGCTGCGGCAGGTAAAGAGTGGATTCATGCCAGAGAATTTATGACCATCCCCGTGGCCAGTTTGGGGTAGAAGAACGTACTCTTCTGCGGCATAAGTTCATTGGCATTGCAAAGCTGCCGCACCGATTCCAATGGGGTGGGCTGCAAAACAAAGCCCGCCTGATACTGTCCGGCTTGGCACATTTCCCGCACTTCATGCGCTACATGCGGAAACGCCCATTGCATCGTCTGCCCCTTGGCAAACGTCGGAGCCACTACGCGGTCAAATATCAGATGCTGCAATATCGCCACATCCAGTTGCCGCCAAGGTTCAGATTTTCCAGCCAAAGCCGGATCGTTACTGATTTTCCCCAACGGGTCTTTTTCCAGCGGCCGCACGACAACGACACGATCCGTCCTGGGATCGTAAATACCCATGGCATGAAGGCCGTACCCGGGCAGTCGCTTTTCAAGAGCATCCATACCATCACCGCCAAACTCTTCCGACACGCGCTCAAGCTGACCCGAAGCGGCACGCAGAAATGCCTCAATGGAAAATCCGTTGAGATTAGCTGCAACACGGTGCGTAGGCAAAACAATCAGGCCCGGGTCCTGCATGGCGATAAGTACGAACAACGCAAAATTAGCGCTGTGATCCTTAGGTAAAGCCGCTCCATTCTTGGCGGCCATTTCCGCCCGATAATTAAGGCACGTGCCATACCGATGATGGCCGTCCGCGATGTACAAATGTTTTTCGCGCAGCAGGCTCTGCACTGACGCGATCACCTGCGGGTCGGTTACCTGCCACAGTTCCGACGTTACCTGTGATTGGCCATCCTGTGACGGGAGTTTGGCGGTTGCCACGGGAGCGCGCCCGGCGGTGCCGGCGAATAATTTTCCCGTCACGAGATTGGCCGCGTCATCATATAACCCAAATACCGGTGACAAATTAGCATGTGTGGCCCGCATAAGCATCAGACGATCTTCCTTGGGGCCGCTGAACGTCTGTTCATGGGGATGAATGGTCCCTTGCGGGCCAAACTCTTCGAGCCGCACGCGGCAGAATAATCCGCGGCGATGATAGGTTTTGCCATCATAGGTATAGGTTTGTTCATAGGGATACAGGGCCGGCGCAGAGTCGCGCTGCAGCACGCCCTGCTGGATCCACGCTGTAATGGTTTTTGCGGCCTGTTCATACGCCTGGGCGGGGCCGGCATTTTTAGGTGGCACATGCGGCAAATCAACGGCGACAATATTGTGGGGATTTTTTTCCAGCAGGTGCTGCTTGTCCGAACTGGAAAGCACATCGTAAGGTGGAGCAATAAGAGCGGTTTGTTCGCTCTGCGGATAACGAATCGCCGCAAGGGGTTGAATATCAGCCATTTCAATTTCCTGTTATGAAGTCCAAGTAATCACACATCCAAGTGCATGATTGTAAGGCCGACAACGGGTCGCTGGCCAGCGAACGAGGTTTTCCCTGTCGGTTCAGATTCGCAACCGAATGTTTTCACGCCTCACAAACCGTCGGACGCGTGCCGCTGTAGAAGTGGTGGGATCGAATGGCAATGTGGCACCTCCGCGCTTCGGAATGCTGTAATGATGTTTCACCGTCGGCAAAGCCAGAGGCTTTATGGTGTTTTCCTGCAGGGCCATTGGGGGAGAAAATTGTCACGCTCACGATCTTCGGTTATGGCTCGGCGATCCGCGTTTTTTCAGGCTAAGCAGCCCTGAAATCCCCAAGGCAAGCAGTGCCAATGGTGCCGGTTCGGGGACGGACGCAGCACCGGCGGCCGGTATCGTTGCGGTGGTTGTCGAACTGCCGGTGTTGAGATTATTGAGAACAATCGCCAGATCCGCGTTGGTAACTGTTCCACTGCCGGTAAAGTCCCCCATGCTCCACAGTCCGCCAGACGGTTGATTCAGATTGGCAAGCACTATGGCAAGATCGAGATTATTTACCACACCATCGCCATTGGCGTCACCTGGAATGGGTGATACGGGCGTAAGGCCAAGCAGGCCGTTGGGTTGGTCGAAGGTGAACCATTGAAACCCGTTATTGAAATTATTGGTTAATCCGCCACTTTCAAAAAAGTTCATACCCAAGGAATGGGCCCGAAATAACTTCCCGATTTAGGTGGGTACGGGAGCGGTCCGGTAATTCCATTGCGGCAGGAACTCGTCGAATCGTATTTTCATATTACGTT
>JAJZCR010000127.1 GCA_021851715.1 Planctomycetota bacterium | reverse complement strand
TCGCCGCTCCGCGAGGGCTCAAGCCGCTTTGCGAACATGGATATCAACGATCGGCAGTCGCGGATCGCCACGATAATGTCGTCGTGCAATCTGGATTTGGATGTTTGGCCCGTCACGGGTGCGATAGGCAATCGGCTTGGGCGACTTCCCGCCGGTGAACGCTTCATCGGGCGTGCGGAGGCCCAGGGCGCTGTGCGGGCGGTAAGTGTTGTACCATGCCGCGAAAGAGTCAAGCCGGTGCTGGATGCCGCAGAGACAACAACGAACGCTCTCAATCCTATTCGGTTCACACAAGAGGGTGAGACGTTCTTGAGGTACGAGAGCGGTAACCCGGCGTTCAGCCGTGTAACGCCGGATGGCGGACTTCTGCCAGGAACCTTCGTGGCACCAGCCAGCGAGGGCGTCCAGCCAGTGGAATCGCTCAATGGCCTTTACCAACCTTCCCACACCTGAGATACCGCGCGGCGTCTACTTCAGGATCGCTCCACCGCCGGGCACCGCCGTAATCGGACCCAGATCAGTAATTGGAGGCGTTGGCAACGAAGCAATATTTCCATTCGGCGTACCTCCGGGGAGCGTGGGTCCGCAACTAATTACCCCGGGAGGAGAATAACGATGCTCGCACTCTCAAATAAATGGGCACCTGTATTGCTATCCCAGCCCGAAACCGGGATGAATTATCAAATTGCGTCGATCTTTTTGAAAAGCGGCCAGAGGTTTGACCATGTTCGGATAAGCGGCGGCTTCATCGTGAAGATCTGCGATAACCGGGAAATTCCGTTTAAGGAGGAGGAAATCGCGAATATTGTCGTTAACCATGGGAAGTAGTTGCCGCAAAGAGTGAAGGCATCGTAGCCCAGAATGGTACGAAGATTTCCGGCTGTTACCGGGCAGGGCCGTTGGCTTACGCTGGTGCACGATTATTTATCGTTGACGGAATTGGGATATCGTGCTATTGTTATCCTAAATACAGTGGTGGTACCCGTTTTTGGCGTGTGTATGTCGGCGATGATCGTAGCGGTTCCCAAGGAAACATTTACTGGCGAATGTCGTGTGGCGCTTACACCGTCGCGCATCGGTTCTTTGATCAAGGCCGGTTTTGAAATTCGCATCGAGGCTGGGGCGGGCGTAGCCGCCGGTTTTGCCGACGCGGCTTACCAGCAGCGGCAGGCCGTGGTCGTGGCCGACCGTGGCAGCCTGCTTTCGGCTGCGGACGTGGTGTTGCAAGTTCGCACTGCGGGTGCCAATCCGGAATTCGGGCACAAAGATCTGGCATTTATGAAGCCCGGTGCGGTGATTATCGGCTTGGCCGAGCCCCTGGTGCAGCGCTCCGCTATTGAAACCTTCGCCCAGGGCAAAGTTGTGCTTTTAGCCATGGAACTCATTCCGCGGATCAGCCGGGCGCAAAGCATGGATGCCCTTTCATCCATGGCCAGTTTGTCAGGCTATAAAGCGGTGCTGATGGCGGTCAACGAGTTGCCGCGTATGTGTCCGATGATGATGACGGCCGCCGGCACGATCACCCCCGCCAAGGTGCTGGTGATTGGCGCGGGCGTGGCCGGACTCCAGGCCGTGGCCACCGCCCGGCGTCTGGGTGCGGCGGTCAGCGCGTATGATGTGCGGCCCGCGGTAAAAGAACAGATCTTGAGTCTGGGTGCCAAGTTTGTGGAATTGCCGCTGGAAACCAAAGACTCCCAAACCGCCGGCGGCTACGCCAAAGAGCAATCCGCCGAACAGCAGCACCGCCAAAGCGAACTTATGGCCAGCGTGGTGCGTGAATCGGACGTGGTCATCAGTACCGCCGCCATTCCCGGCAAAAAAGCCCCTGTCCTGGTCACCGCCGAGATGGTTCGCAACATGAAATCCGGCGCGGTGATTGTAGACCTTGCCGCCAGCACCGGCGGTAACTGCGAGTTGACCAAGCCCGGACAAACCGTGGAGGTGGGTGGCGTGCGGATCATGGGGCCGGTCAACCTGCCGTCCACGCTGGCGTATCATGCCAGCGAACTCTACTCCAATAACGTGTCCAACCTGCTGCTGCATTTGACCAAGGCCGGTCAGGTTGTTCTGGATGATAAGGACCAGATCACGCATGATGTGCTGGTGACGCGCGACGGCCAGGTGGTAAACGCCGGCGTGCGGGCGGCCTGGGGCCTGCCCCCTTCAACGCCGTCATAACACAAGGAGTTGCGCCATGGGTTCAAGCCTGACTTCCAATTTATTTGTTTTTATCCTGGCGGCATTTCTGGGCTACGAAGTGGTTCGCCGGGTATCGCCGCAGTTGCACACCCCGCTTATGTCGCTGACCAACGCCATTTCCGCCATCTCCGTGGTCGGGGCGATCACCATCGCCGGGTCCCACCGTGGCGGTGTGATGCTGATGAGCCTGGGGGCCATCGCCGTCGCCTGTGCGATGATCAATGTGGTCGGCGGTTTTATGATCACCGACCGGATGCTGAAGATGTTTAAGAAACGCAAGGATAAATGATGGCTGCCGCCGCTAGTATTCCAGCATTGCACGCCGCGACCACCTGGCCGCACACCGCCCATTGGCCATGGTACGTAACGCTGGTATACATGGCCGCGGCGGTGATGTTTGCCCTGTCGCTCAAATGGCTAAGCTCGCATAAAACGGCGCGGCGCGGCGTAAAAATCGGCGAAATCGGCATGGCCGCGGCGATTTTGGCGACGCTGTTTCTGCCGGAGGTGCGGCAATACAACTGGATTTTCGCCGGGGCTGTCATCGGTGCAGCCATCGGCGTGTTGCTGGCCGTGCTGACTCCCATGACCGCTGTGCCCCAGCAGACCGCCCTCTCCCACGCTTTCGGTGCCCTGGCGGCGGCACTGGTGGGCACGGCCGAATTCTACGGCCATCATGCCCAGTTGACCGCCGGCAGCACCGCCGCTATCGGCCTGGAGAGCCTGCTTGGCTACCTCACTTTTACCGGCAGCTTGATAGCCGCCGGTAAACTTCAGGAGGTGCTGCCGACCCGGCCCATCAGTTACCCGCTGCAGAATCCGATTAACCTTTCCGTGCTCGCCGCGGCGGTGGCCTGCGGCGTATGGATGTGCATCTCGCCGCACATCGTGTTTTTGTATCCGGTGTTTGTAGGGCTGTCGCTGCTTTTTGGCGTGCTCCTGATCATTCCGATCGGCGGCGGCGATATGCCCACCGTCATTGCCCTGCTGAACAGCTATGCCGGGCTTTCCGCCTCGGCCATGGGGTTTGTCGTTAATAATAAGTTGCTGATCATTGCCGGTGCGCTGGAAGGTTCTTCCGGTTTCATCCTTTCCATGATTATGTGCCAGGCCATGAATCGCTCATTTTTGAATGTGCTTTTCGGGCAGGCGTCCAGCGGAAAAAGTGCCCCTGCCGATGACGTGTACGGCGGCAAAATCAGAACCACCACCGCCGAGGAGGTTGCCGATATTCTCGCCTCCGCCCGGCGCGTGGTGATTGTGCCCGGCTACGGATTGGCGGTGGCCCAGGCCCAGCACGTAACCGGCGAGCTTTTCGAACTGCTGGATTCCAAGGGTGTGGATGTGCAGTTTGCCATTCATCCCGTGGCCGGCCGCATGCCGGGGCACATGAACGTGCTGCTGGCCGAGGCCGATATTCCCTATGACCGCCTGCAGGAAATGGAGCAGATCAATGAGCAGTTCGCCGATGTGGACGTGGTAATCGTCAATGGTGCCAACGACGTGGTCAACCCGGACGCCCGCGATAATCCCGGCAGCCCCATCGCCGGCATGCCCATCTTAAATGTGGATAAGGCCCGGACCGTGGTGGTGATCAAGCGCTCGTTAAGCCCGGGGTTTGCCGGCATTGCCAACCCTCTATTTGCCCGCGACAATTGCCTGATGCTTTTTGCCGACGGCAAAAAAGCCACGCTGGATATCATTCAGGAAATGAAAAAGCTTTGATTTGCCCGGGACAGCGTTCCGGGCTGGGCGTTCCGGCGGAAGGGGCCAACGCCCAGCGTTGCCTATCTGCTCCAATGGCCGTATAATCAGGGGTTGGCAAGTTTCTGGATGTTTCGTCGTCGTGGTGCGACGGCCGGGAACAAGCCTGGCTGGCGGCCGGTCCTGGCGGACATTAGCGCACGCGGCACAGTCCAGGCGAATGTCATGGATTTCGGCGCGCAACCATCCCCACCCGCACCGTGGCGTTTTCGATATTCCCCTCCAAGATGCTCAGCGGCTAAGTGCGTGTTGCGACATTTTTTAGAAAGGGTTATTGCTCATGGTGGATTTTAAGTTACTCAAAGATCTGGGTTTGGACGACGATACGGCCAACCAGGAAGTGAAAAACGTCGTGGCCGCGCAGATACCCGGCGGCGACATCGGACAGATGATGGAGAAGAGCGGCCAGGCGTTTACCAACGGCTCGATTCTCAAGGGGAAAATTGTCAATATCCGCGGCGACGATGTGGTGGTGGAAATAGGCCTTAAGAGTGAAGGCGTGCTGTCGCGATCCCGCGAGTTTGATGCGCCGGCGGAAGTGGAAATCGGGGATGAAATCGATGTGCTGCTGGAACAGGTGGAATCCGAAAACGGTCTGGTGCAAATTTCCAAGCGCAAGGCGGATCGAATTCGCGGCTGGGAATCGATTGTTAAGACTAAAAAGGAAGGAGATCCTGTTTCCGGTAAAGTAACCCGCAAAATCAAGGGCGGGCTGCTGGTGGACATCGGGGTGCCGGTGTTCCTGCCGGCTTCGCAGGTGGATATCCGCCGGCCTGGTGAAATAGGCGAATTTGTCGGCCGGGTCATTGACGCGGAAATTCTCAAAATCGACTTGGATCGCAAGAACATTGTCATTTCCCGCCGCAAGCTGCTGGAAAAGCATCGCATCGAAGCCAAGCAGAAACTCTTTGACGATATCCAGGTCGGCCAGACGCGCAAAGGCACCGTCAAGAACATTGCGGATTTTGGCGCATTTGTGGATTTGGGCGGCGTAGACGGTTTGCTGCACATTACGGATATGAGCTGGGGCCGCGTGAATCATCCCAGCGACCTGGTCAAGCTGGATCAGGATATCGAGGTGGTGGTGCTGAATGTGGACCGCGACCGGGAAAAAATTGCGCTGGGCCTCAAGCAAAAGCAGGCATCGCCATGGGAACAAGTCGAAGAAAAATACGTTGTCGGCAGCCGGCTCAAGGGCACCGTTACCAATATTATGACCTACGGCGCTTTTGTGAAGCTGGAAGAAGGTGTGGAAGGCCTGGTGCATATTTCCGAAATGAGCTGGACCAAGCGCATCAATCACCCCAGCGAAATGCTTTCCGTGGGTGAGGAAATTGATGTGGTGGTTCTGGAAGTGGACAAAAACAAGCAGGAAATCAGCCTGGGTATCAAGCAGACGGAGGCCAATCCGTGGACGGTTCTGGGTGAAAAATACCCGGCGGGAACGGTGGTTGCCGGCAAGGTGCGCAATCTGACCAACTACGGCGCGTTTGTCGAAATTGAAGAAGGCATCGACGGTCTGCTGCACGTGAGTGACATCAGTTGGACCAAGAAAATCACCCATCCCAGCGAAGCGCTTAAGAAGGGTGATGAAATTCAGTGCGTGGTCCTGAGTGTGGATCAGGAGAAAAACCGCGTCGCCCTGGGGCTGCGGCAACTCACTGAAGATCCGTGGGTTCACGCCATTCCATCCAATTACCATCCCGGCATGATTGTGAAGGGCAAAGTCACCAAGATCACCAACTTTGGGGTGTTTGTGGAACTTGAACCTGAACTTGAAGGCCTGTTGCACATCAGCGAGATTTCCGAAAATAAAGTGGAAAATCCGCAGGATGTGGTCAAACTGGGCGATGAACTGGAAGTCAAAATCATCCGTGTGGACCTGGAAGACCGCAAAATCGGGCTTTCGCTGAAACGGGCTCAACAGGGTGAAGATCAGGGCGAAGAGAGCAAACCTGTCCGCAAGTTCAAAGGTGGATTGGAAGGCTAAGTCCGCATCGCTATCTACCGGTTTTTCAGGGGCACGGCCAAAAGCCGTGCCCTTTTTTTTATGGCGGGGTGCGCTTGGCCGTTCACCCCGCTGCGACTGGGGGACCAAGCCGGCCAAGGGGCGGATGGGGATTCCGTAAGTTTGACCGGCACGACGGAATCTCAAGTGCGGGGCGGCCGAAACTCCAGAGCTTCCCGGCCGGGCCGGGCTAGACGAGAGGCGGGACCTGGGTGGGGGGCGTAAACGGGAACGCTAAAGCGGGGAGGGATGATCCAAAGAATTCGCAGATTGTACATCGTGGCTGCGGCGGCAGCCGAAAGCCAAAAATGGATGCGGGAGGCCGATTTTTGTCCACCGACACACGTACATAACAAGAATAATACGTATTTTGTTGACTTCCGAGTGGGGCGTGCCTAATATAAAAATAGAGCGAAAAATCGTTCCGAGGGGCGTTGAAGCGGCTGGGAACTGTAGAAAGCGTCATTTTTTAAGGAGAGGATCATGTCACGCAATAGTGTGAAGGGGAAAACATGTACTATGTTTTTACCAACTGCGGCATTGGCTGCGGTGTGTGTGGCAACTGCGGCTTCGCCGGCTTTCGCCGGTGACACCCTGACCACTCTGGCCTCGTTCAATGGCACCAACGGGACAGACCCCCAAGCCGGCCTGATTCTGTTCGGCGACACCCTGTACGGCACGACATCAGCCGGCGGTGTCAACAACGATGGCACGGTGTTCTCGCTGCCGACCACCGGTGGAACACCCACCACCTTGGCAGCATTCAATGGTGCCAACGGGGTAGTCCCTCTTGCGGGGCTGACCCTCTCCGGAGGCACCCTGTACGGCACGACATCAGCCGGCGGTGCCAACAACGATGGCACGGTATTCTCGGTGCCCATCACCGGGGGCACGGCGACCACCCTGGTCACGTTCAATGGTACCAACGGGGCAGACCCTATTGGCGGGCTGACCCTCTCCGGTGGCACCCTGTACGGCACGACAGAGGTCGGT
>JAJZCR010000126.1 GCA_021851715.1 Planctomycetota bacterium | reverse complement strand
CACACGGAGGAAGCCCCAACTGCGTATGCGTCGCCATTCCCATCGGGCTGGGATTTAAATACAGACCAATCGCCAGCATCGGCACAAAAATCAGCAGAAGAAATCCCGACCACAACCGTATCCGATGGCGATACGCCCACACATAAGGCCCGCTTAAGCCAACACTAAGTTCAGATGGTTCCATCGCCTGCGACATGTCAAAGAGTATACAAGACTTGGGCACCGGCAAACAGCGCGTGCCCCCGCGCGCAAAGAAGTTGGGCGTGGCAATACATCCGGGCAGGCCACGGGAGTGTGAGTTTTCAAGAAGAACTATTCTCTTAGCTCTGGCATGGATGCCGTCGATTTCGCCGCTTGTCCCGAAATATTCCCACTGCCCATGGATCCACTGCCCATGCCGAGCGCGGTAGCCCAGATCCGTGGTGGCTGGGAAAATGGGGTTGGGATATACTGTTCTTCATTGAACGAGCTTAAAAGAGGGCCAAGCCATGACAATGACGGATGTCACCTTTTCATGTGTCCGGCGTCCACTGCTGCGTTCACTGGTTGGACAAACTTCAGGAATGCAGCAGTATCATGGCTCTGTTGGGAGGTACATTTCATGACCCCATCACCATTACCCATGGTCCCAGACCCCCAAGTGCCCGCCCGGCGTTTCCGTTGGGTGAGACCGACGATAACTTTAATGGTCGTGGTGGCCTTGCTTGGAGCGTTATGGTGGATCGGCGCAAAGCGGTTGCACGCCGTAGCCTGGAATATGGGCTGGCACGAAGGTGGCCTTTTTGCCAATCCAGCGATTTCGGCTTATCGCTCAACTACCCGAATACGCGCCTATGCGGGTCCGGCTCAGTTGCCGTCTTGGAAGGGCATGCCATGGCAGACGTGTGAGCCCGTTATCTACTATCAGAACGCAGCCCAAATACTTCCACCTCTGCGCACCGCCAAGGGGGCAAATTTACGGGGCCTTCGCCGCCAACCGCACGATTCTGCCACAGCTAACCGCAAGAAGGGCCAAGCCCATGCCGCTCCTGCCATGTCCACCGATTACGTAGTCGGCGATCAATTCGATATCCTGCCTGTCGTATTCATAGGTGGAGGGCAGCAGGGATCGAAAGCAGTAACATTCCAAACCCAGTTCGTATCCCCACCGCGGACCATATATGAAAATGTGGGCCTGACCGTAGGAGGCCGCACGTCAGGCCGCACGGCGCATGCCTTGTCGCGGATGCTGCACATGCCCTTGCAGCACCGCATCGCTATGCGGTTGGGGGCGATGACCGTCACGGAGTCTGTCACAATGCCGGTGGCCAGGTTCGGCGTTGAGTACGCTCAGGCACTTGAGCCCACCTATCAATGGAATGTTATCCAGCACCATAATATTCTGCCCGCCCCGCATTGTGAACGGCTCGGGCCGCCATCCTTAAATTTCTGCGTAAGCATCGGCCAAGACCTGATAGTTTCATATCACCATTCCGCCGGCGCAAAAATCCACGCCAATAGCAAGGACCAGGCCGCCCCGTTGTTGCGGCTTCACATGTCTATTAAGCCCCGTTCCCCGAAGCTGTTGCTGGCACGGGCCTGCAAGCTCATCCGCAAAGGGGCGGCCCACGGAGAGCTTGCAACATTCTTGGCCGGACCCTACGGAGGCGTGCGCGGCGGAACGGATTTCCAAAAAGCTGCCGCACTCTTGGGTGCTGCCGCCAGCGAGGCCAAGCGTGGCACACCGGGCAACGTGCCAGTGCATTTGGCCGCTCGGATTCAGGCCGATCAATGCTGGTTTCGGATTCTGCGTGTCGGCGACTACACCGGATCTTTGCGCACGCTGCAAAGCCTGTCCGCAGAATCGCCGGATGATCCGCAGATATTGCTTATGGTTGCGACACTCGAGGCCTCCCGGGAAAAAGTCCGAAAGCACGGCCCGGATTATGCGGCCGAACTGCAGATAATTGCCAAGGCCACGCGGGTGGCACCCAGCTACGCCGCCGCCTGGTGGGTCGAAGGGCAACTCAACGCGCTTGCAGGCAACCGGTCGGCCGTTATCAGCGACGACCGCAGATTCCTCGCCTTGGCGTCCCACATCGACATGTTCCCTTATCTATACGACTATCGCCTCATGGCGCAGCGTGTGGCGGCCACCCGGCAGTGGCTGGACGTTGTCAATCGAAGCGGCTCGGCCCCGAAC
The DNA here is from genome assembly GCA_021851715.1 of Planctomycetota bacterium. Lineage (GTDB taxonomy): Bacteria > Planctomycetota > Phycisphaerae > WQYP01 > WQYP01 > JABEVA01. Next base: position 4,821 of record JAJZCR010000126.1, on the reverse strand, counting down.
CAAAAGAGTGCCAAGCCATGACAATGACGGATGTCACCTTTTTGTTTTCTGGATCTTCAGGTTTGGGGCTTGAAATTTTGCCGCAGTTATGATGCGGTAGCAGCCCTATGGTTTTTCGTCAACACTTTTGAAAGGAATCGCAAATGCATAGCCGGCGTGATATTCTCAAAGGGGGCATCCTCTCTGCCACCGGCCTTGGCTTAGGAAGTAAGGCGACAGAAACCTCGGCGCATCAACTTCACATCTCCAACAAACTCCTCCACGTGCAATTTGATCCCTCTACCGGGCAGCTTGCGATTGCTGCGGGAGGCCGGGTATTTGCAGTGGGCGAATTTATGGCTCCGGGTCACAGCGTCGGGAGCGTCGAAAGGCTGACAGACGAATCCTCCTTTGGCCCGGGGTGGGCTATTAACATTACTCCCGGGAACAATCGGATAGTGGTCAGAAACCAAACCCCATTTGTACTGATACGTCGCGATCCGCGTTCAACTGATCCTCGGACTCCGGGAAACCATATTCCCGTATATTCACCTGCGTTGAACCTCCCCGGGCCCTCTCATGCGGTGCGGGTGCTGGGTGCAGGGGGGTTAGCTGAACCGCAGCATAATCCGGGACAACATGTTTTTACAGCCATCGCCAATCCCACCACACGCTCGGGTGTCGTCGCCGGGCTGGTGCAAATTGACGCGGCCAGCGGAGTAGCCTTCACCAGCGTTCACGACGGGAAAGTGGTACTGCACCTGCAGAATCAATACGGCAGCGCTATTCCTCCGCAACTCAAGGAATTTGACGGTGACTGGTGGGCGATCGGCTATTTTGACGATGTCCGGGAAGGACTGGAATTATGGGCTAATGAATTCACACGGGTTAACCATGTTAAGCTCAAGCGTGGGCCTGTTGGCTATTGCACGTGGGCAACAGAAAAGCACGGCGGCTCGTCGGACCCCGCCGACCTTATCAGGCTGGCTGAATTCGAGTCCAAAAAATTCAGACCGTTCGGATTTAACTTTGTCCAGATCGACGATGGCTGGCAGGGTGGTAACGGCCGCAACGGCCCCGCCCGGCAATTCTGGCACGTTAATCCACACGGTCCCTACGCCAGTGGAATCAAGCCGGTGGCAGACAAACTTAAAACCATGGAGCTTGTTGCCGGCCTCTGGATGCTGCCATTCGGCACCGACTGGAAAGACCCGCAATGCGCCTTCCTTCTCCCCCTGGTGGTACGCAAAAAAAATGGTGAGCCTTACGAAACGGCTTGGGGCGGCACATCCTTGGATATGACCAATCCCAAGGCCCGAGACTTTGTCAGTAGCCTGATCAGCCGCGCTGTCAGGCAGTGGGGATTTGACTACCTCAAACTTGACGGCATGTACACAGGTCTCGCTGTAAAACAGACGTACGCCAACATGAGCTACGTAGCCGACGACTATGGCGACGCCGTGTTTGCCGATAAAGATATGTCCAACATGCAAGCGGCACGATCAGGACTGCACACCGTACGGAAAGCCGCTGGTGAGGCGACGTTCATTCTCGGTTGCTGCACGCCCCAGAACCAGCGGTCCCTGGGTATGACCCTGGGATTAGTCGACGCCATGCGAATTGGTCCGGATAACGACCCCCAATGGAACGGAATGATGAACGGCGTATATGCCGGATCGCGCACGTATTTCCTGAACGGCCGGGTCTGGTGGAATGACCCCGACACGATCTATGCGCGAAGTGCGGTCCCTCGACACGAATTCCTTTGTTACGGTTCTTGGGTAACACTTGCGGGTTTTCTACAAATTTCCAGCGACTGGGCACCTGATTACTCTCAACAGCGTATTGCCGATCTGCAATGCCTGATGCCGTCCCACCAACTCAACACGGTTCGCCCCGTCGATATTCTGGAAAATGATCCACCGCGCCTCTGGATATTGCGCTACACGGTCAGCGGGCAAGAACATCATGTGCTGGGCCTGTTTAATTGGGGCGGCACCTCATGGTCACCCCAGGTAAATGCCGCCGCTGTCGGATTGGATACAGCGGCTGATTACACCGCCTACGATTTCTGGGCTGATAAGCCTCTTTCCGGACTGGCCGATTTAGCCGCCCCCATTGCAGGGCACGCGTGTCGCATCATTGCCTTGCGAAAAGCCGCTTTAATCCCCCAGGTGGTCAGCACCTCCCGGCATGTCACGCAGGGAGCGATCGACCTTCTGTCGGAGCATTTTGACGCCACATCCAACGTACTGTCGGGTACCAGCCTGCTCGTAGCCGACGCGCCGTACACCCTGCGGATTGATTTGGGGCTGAATTGGCACCAGATCTCCGTTCGCTTGGTAAACGCTGTAACCGCAGAACATGAAAACCCGGTGCGCTGTACCTTCAAAACCAACCGCCAATGGGCATTTGTGCAGATGATCTCCCCGCAGAGCGGTCCAGTAAAGTGGCAAATGACCTTTCATCCCGTGACAGTGAAATGACCACCGAGGATTATCTAGGAGCCTCTCCGAGTAATCGCAATCCCGGCCATTACTCGGACAGGCTCCTACTGCTACGAACCAACCACCGGGTTGTCACCACGGTGCTCCATGACACGATGCGCCCCAATGCGATAACGCAACTGTAACCCGCAACCCGTAACCTCGCCCCCCCCCTTGACTCGCCCGTTTTGATGGTTATTATCAAGTGAGGGGAAAATAGTTGACCACAAGAAGCGTGAAGGGGCTTCAGGTTTCAGATTTTAAAACCGTTGCGTTTTACCTGATGGCTCGGGCGGCGCACTTAAAGCTTTAAGAGATATTCAGAGCCGTGCTCAATACCCCCCAAGAAGTGGGGATTCGGTTAGGAGCCTGTCCGAGTAATGGCCGGGATTGCGATGGGTCTGAAATGTCCCGTATGCGCGGCGGAGGATCGAGCCGACTCTTAATAATGAGTCTGCGAGATCCGACAACAAAACAGGCGGGGCATTTCAGGCCCACCCTGCGGGGCGGTGTGCTTTTTGGCCCCCCTCGGCGGCGCGGCTCCTCGGAGTACCATCCGTGTCAGGTACGCCATCGTCGCCGCTTCTTGATAGGAGCCAAAAATCACGCCGTCGCAACCCGGCGATTACTCGGACAGGCTCCTAGGTCGTTTTTTTGAAAGAGGGGCGGCAGGCCAAAAAAGGTTTTCCGCGGACAGGCTCTCGGTTGGGGCAATATGGTTGTTTTGTGGGTTCTCGGTTTCATTTTTGTCGGCCATTGCGGCTGGCGTGGAAAAGAGGCCAATTGTTTGTTTTACGGAGTAAAGTTATGAAATCCATGAAGAACACGCTTATGTTGGCAATGGTTGCCGCAGGATGCGCAGCGGCCGGCACGGCCCAGGCGGGTGTGGTTGACATTCAGTTCCTGCTGACCGGTGGTAGCCCGGCCACGTCATTTAGTGGCAGCCAGGGCGCTTACACGGGCGATGGCCTGACCTCTCCGACTTGGAATGCTATCCCAGCGACGAGTGACGCCACCACTGGCTCGGCAAGCAATCTTACCGCCTCGGATGGCATAGCGACCACCGAGGGCGTCACCTTCACCAAGACCACCGGTTACGTCAGCAGTTCCTCATATACCAACGCTCTGTTTCAGAGTTATTTGATATCCAACCCCGCAGGCAGCGGCCCGGGAACGGGGACAGTCACACTTAGTGGTTTGGCTGATGGTGGGAGCTATCAACTTTACCTGTATAGCGGGGACGGCGCGTACAATAATGCGATAACCGATTTCGCTGTCACCACGGGCACCGGCAGCCCGGCCGCAGGCAGCAATGCCGGCGTAGTCAACGTGAACAACGGGAACCTCGGCTTTACCGAAAATACCAACTACGTGGTTTTCAATGCCATTGCGAGTACTACCGGTAACTTGGCAATAAGCTATACCGGCGGCACGCCGAGCCATGGTGAAGCCGATATCAGCGGTTTGCAGGTCATCAGCGGTGCGGCAGCGGTTCCTGCGCCAGCCACCCTCGCCCTGTTCAGCGCCGGCGCGTTAGGGCTATTGCTGGTGGGCCGAAAACGCAAGAGCGCCTGAAGCGGAGCTGCACAGCCTTCCTGGAGCATTCCCTGAAAGGCACCAAAACCAGCCACCGTAATTCCGAAAAAAAACAATCCCGCAGCCTGGGCTTAGTAAAAGCCCAGGCTGCTTTTTTTTCGGAGCGAGCACCCGCGGGGCGGCCGAGGTTACGGGTTACAGGTTACGGGTTACAGGGACGCGGCGGGTTGCGTTATCGCATTGGGGCGCATCGTGTCATTGAGCACCGTGGTGACAACCCGGTGGTTGGTTGGGGTAACCGCGGATTACGCGGATAGCGCGGATGGAGGGGGGAGACGAGGTTACGGGTTACAGAGCGTGTCAGTAATTGCAGTAATTGCAGTATCATCAGTACATTCAGAACCTGGAACCTGGAATCTGGAATCTGGAATCTGGAATGCCGAACGTACTGCCAATACCGATAGTATTGATAATACTGATAATACTGAATGTACTGAAGCCTCCCGTCCGTTAAGCTGGGTTAATCCGTTAAATCTGTGGATCCCCCGGGCCGAGGAGTTAGGAGTTAGGAGTTAGGAGTTAGAAGTTTCTGGAAGCGCTGTCGCTTTCCCATTTCGACGGATGGAGAAGCACTGTAACGCCTGCCCCCCGTCGTGTCCGCCATGCAGGCAAGGCGCCCGCGTTACACGCGGGGGGGGGGGGCGAGGTTACGGGTTACAGGGGACAGTGTTGCAGAACGCAGGAGCTAGGAGCTAGTACGACAGCGCTATAAAAACTCGTTATCTTTTTTCCTGCGTCTTCGGCTGGTTTTGGTGCCTTT
>JAJZCR010000125.1 GCA_021851715.1 Planctomycetota bacterium | reverse complement strand
TGATAGCCCAATAAAAGCGTGTATTCCGAAACATCGAAACGTCCGAAACATCTTTCCGGACCCTCCCGAGGTGAACCGGCGCACGCCATCAGAAATCCATAGAGTTGTTTAGACAACATTGTTTACCGAAAGGAAATTTATGCCACGACACAAACAAAAACCACCGTTCACCGTGGGTTGTATTGAGGTCGCAGCCCGAACAGATCCCAAATCGCTGCAACGCCGAATCCGTAAGTTATTCCGCTTGGCCAGACGCTGCGATCTGCTGGTCAAAGTTACCGTGCCGGCGGTTGCCGGAGGTGGCACTCGCCGGCGGCGCAAACAAGTTATAATATGAACGCAGGGAAATTGAATGCCAACGTATAATCATATATAGAAGATGAGAATCATATGGCGAGCCTGATCGAATATGCCAACGGATTGCGACGAATCGAATTTACGCTGACCAAAGGTGGACCGCGCAGACTCTTGCGTCTGGGGCGGATGCCCCGGCGTGATGCGGAGAGACTCAATTCCCATCTGGAACACCTCATCGCCGCCAAGGTCGCCGGTTTTGCCATAGATGCGGAAACCGGGCGCTGGCTGGCACAATTGGACCAGCCCCTGTATCAGCGCCTTGTGGCCATGGACTTGGTGCCGCCCCGGCAAGGGTCCACCAGCCACACGCTGCGGGAAGTATTGGCGCGCTTTAAGCAAGTGCTGGAAGTGGATGTGAAACCCGCCACCGCAGTATTTTACGGGCACACCCTGCGCAATTTGGAAAGCTGCTTTGGCGACATTGCGCTGTCCAGCATCACCCCCGGAATGGCCGACGATTATCGTGCGTGGCTGGCCAGGCACGAGCACCTTACCCCGGCCACCGTCAATCGAAGAATTACCGCCGTTAAGACCATCTTCCGGAAGGCCTTACGCTGGCAAATGGTGGATAAAAATCCCTTTGACGGCGTAAAAAGCGGAGGTTCCACCAATGAAAGTCGCAAACAATTCATCCCCCAATCCGACATCCTCAAGATACTGGATATATGCCCGCACATCGACTGGAAGGTACTGATAGTCCTGTCCCGGTTCGGAGGTCTGCGGATACCCAGCGAGGCTTTACCGTTGACCTGGGCGGATCTCAATTGGGATAAAGGGACGCTTCTGGTCCACAGTCCGAAAACCGAGCACCATGAAGGCCAGGCCAGCAGGCTGGTGCCGCTGTTCCCCATGCTGCGGAACATTCTCTTGGAAGCCTTTGAGAAGGCGGAGCCGGGGGCCACGTGGATCATTACCCGCTATCGGGATAGCAACGCCAACTTACGCCAGCACTTTGAACGAATTATTTTGCGCGCAGGCCTAACCCCCTGGCCCAAGCCCTGGCACAACATGCGGGCCAGCCGCCAGAGCGAATTGATGGCTGAATTCGATTTGGCTACCGCGTGCCGCTGGCTCGGTAATTCCCCCACGGTGGCGGCCCGGCATTATGCCATGAGCACCGACCGAGACGGAAGCTTTCAACGCGCCATCAGCCGTGAACCAGGCGCAGTAAAAAGCGCAGTAGACCTCGCGGGAATAACCGCGCACGAGCGTGAACACGAAAAAGGCGACATGCCCAAAAGGCCCGTAATTCACGACAATACACTAATATGCACTGTTGAACATATTGATATACTGGGCGGTGAGGGACTCGAACCCCCGACATCCGCGGTGTAAACACGGCGCTCTAACCAACTGAGCTAACCGCCCAAGGTACCCCTACCATAGCCGATACAGGCTCCGCAGCCAATCTTCCCGGAGCAGCCGTCTGCGGCCGGCGAGCATCGCCCGCCGTTTACTTTGGGCGTTGGCCGCGATAAGCGGCCAACGCCAAAGCCAGCATATTTCCAACAAACCCGCCCCCGTTCACACCGCCTGGGCCAATTTTCCGGATCGCGCAGCAATAGTCTCCAGCGCAGCCACGCAGCGGTTCACCTCCGTCCGAGTCAGAAACGGACCAAAACTCAGCCGCGTGGTCCCCACGCTTTCAGGCTTACGTGCCACCGCCGGCAGATGCGTGCCAAAAGTCCGGTGCGCCAGCGGGGCGCAGTGCAGTCCAGACCGGGTCAGAATGTTAAATTCATTTTCCAGCTCATCCGCCAGGGCCAGCGGTTCCCACCCCTCCACACGCACGCTGAACACCCCTACGCGATGGGCTATCTGCCGCGGCCCCAGAAAGGTCAACCCTTCAATGCCCGCCGCAGCCTCCATAAACGCAGCGCACAAAGACTCTTCATGAGCACGGAGTTTTTCCACGGTTTGGTCCAGCACCCACGCTACCCCCTCCGATAACCCCGCTATCCCAATGGCATTGTGCGAGCCTGGCTCAAACCGGTCCGGCATAAATTCAGGCTGGAAATCACTTTCGCTTACGCTGCCCGTACCTCCCTGCCGCACAGTCCGCAGCCGCTTTTCCATGCCTGGACGAATGTACAAAACTCCCGTGCCCAGAGGCCCTAACAACCCCTTGTGCCCCGGTACTGCCAGAAAATCTATGCCGTTGGCCCGCACGTCTATCGGCACGTGGCCCGCACTCTGGGCCGCATCCACCAGAAACGCTGCTCCTGCCTCCCGCGCAATGCGTCCGATCTCCCTGATGTCCTGCAGGCTTCCGCTGACGTTGCTCGCGTGGGCGATCACAATCAGTCGCGTCTTAGCAGTTAGCGCACGGCGAATATCCTGTGGATCTACCAGACCAGTCGCCGCATCTACCGGCACAACACTGCGGGTAATCCGCCCGTCGGTGGCTAGTTCATTGAACGGCCTGAGCACACTGTTATGGTCCATCGCCGTGGAAATCGCATGATCGCCGGGCTGCAACAACCCATGAATGGCCATGTTCAGCGAATCCGAGCAATTCAGCGTAAAGATAAAATGATCCGCATCTTCCCCATGAAAAAGCGTATTGAGCCGCTCCCGGCACGCACCAATCACCCGGCCAGATTCCCGGGCTTCCGCATAAGCTCCCCGTCCCGCCGAAGCCCCGACAGCCTGAGCATAATGCACCATGGCCTGAAGCACTTTGGGCGGCTTAGGGAAGCTCGTGGCGGCGTTATCCACATAAACCCGGGGCGTTGACGTTGCAGATTCCATCATGACCGCATGTTGGCCGGTTAAGTCATCAAACCGGACCATCCTTTCTGCTTTCATGATAGGCTTATGTGCCGATGCGTTCAACGGGCTGCAACAGATGGCTCATTGAACGATCTTGGCTCCACCTGCATTTTCACCCGCGCCGCCTTTGAATTGAGCACCCGGCTTGACGGCCTGGATATCTGCCCTTTTTACCGGCTTGATCCCATGCTTGGCATACCACGCCGTAATTTTTTTAATGCCCTCATTTTCCTGGGCTGTGGTGCCCAAACCCCACACTTGGCCAAATGGCATCATCTTAAAATGATAGCTGGCCGGCGCTAAACCCGCCATTTTTACCAACATCAACAAGGGCACCGTACGATTCGACAGATGGGACTGCGTGTTGTTGACATTAATATTCATATTAACCGTCATTGGACGTTTGAGCAGGTACAATAAATAGGGGCCCACCACCGAACGTTTCAACCCTCCCGCCAGCTCCGCGAAATTTGTTGCCTGGATCCCATTGGGCTGGTTCACCACACTTTGCATCTGCGGCATGCGGCACACCTGGGCCAGATACTGACGAACCAGAATACTCAGTTGTGGCGGCTTCCAGTGTGCCAACTCCTGGGCCGCCAAATGGCCATCCTGCAACTGCATCCAGTAATTCTGGTTAAAGTCCTGGATCATAATGCGCTGACCGCGAAATATCGCCGTAAACTGCCGACTTTGCTGAACAAACGGCGCCATGCCCATCAACACCGCCCGCCGCCACAAAGTTTTCACCATGGCCTTCGTAGGCTTTCGACTCCATACCGCATCCATCGCCGTAATGTACACCAGTCGATGCGAATCCTTGAGCAAACGCTCTAACAGCCAATCCGCGTACGGCCCGGGTATTTTCGCCAGAGGATGCGCCACATCCGCCCGGCGATGCAGATTGTGAGCATACGCTCCAGCCACCAGCGGCAGCAGCCGCGGCGTCAAGCCCCACTTCAATAACGTCAGGCGTTTTTTGAGCGGCAAATGCAGCAGCGACCTCGCCCAGCGTGTTAAATCGCCCTGGTATTCCAGCAGATGATCCACCCGCGCCTTGCGTTCCGGACCGCCCGCCTGCATCATGCGGACCACTAGTATTGCCAGGGCTTGTCGAATAGCCACGCTGCCCGCCTGCCGTGTACTATACTTCTGCGAACTCAAACTCTTCATTCCCCGCTCAAACAGTCGCAGCGCCTGCGATACATTCGCCGGTCGCCCCTTTTCATTTCCTGCTGCCAATCCACTCTGCCCCCGCGCCGGCGCGCCACAGGCCACTGCAGCCACCAATAACAAGCCCGGCAGGTACCCCATAATTTTTGATTTCATAGCAATTTCCAATCCTGAATAAAACCCACACCATCAGCACGCGGTCATTACGTTACCATACTCGCCCAGGCCGTTCACGTCTCGGTGGTGTCGCGGCGATCCCATAGTTACTTAGACGAATAAGACCGGCCACAGGTTCCTGAACGTCACCCCCCTGACCGCATCCACCATATCACAGGCCTACCCGTCGCCGGCAAATAGATTACAATAACCACCCGTTTAGTGCTCAAGATGTTGTTAATTCCGGGATGTGCCCATGCCAATTGTTACTCTTATCTTACTGGTTTTGCTGATCATTCTAACCGTCAGCAGCTTGCTGGCCGGATTTACGCTGCACCGCCGGCAATCCGTCGACACCGCAGCCAACGCCAGACAACTGGAGAGCCTCCAGAACAATATCGACCGGCTGGATCGTCTCGTCCGGGAGGAAATGGCCCAGGCCCGCACTGAATCCGCCCAAACCAGCCGCCAGGGACGCGAAGAACTCGCCGCAACACTGAAAGGCGTCGGCGATTCTCTGAACTCCCAGTTGGCTCACATCACCCAAACGAACATGCAGCGACTCGATTCCGTCCGTGAAACTGTTGAGAAGCGATTGGACACTGTGCGCACACAAATTGAAGAGCGTCTCAAGCTCATTCAAAGCGACAACAATAAAAACCTGGAGCAAATGCGCATCACCGTGGACGAAAAACTGCAGGGCACACTGGAAAAGCGCCTCGGAGAATCCTTCAAAATCGTCAGTGAACGGCTCGAGCAAGTCCACAAGGGCCTGGGCGAAATGCAATCACTGGCCGCTGGCGTAGGCGATCTGAAAAAAGTGCTTACCAACGTCAAAACCCGTGGCGGCCTGGGTGAAGTGCAACTTCTGGCCCTGCTGGAAGATGCCCTGAATCCCGTCCAATTTCAAGCCCAGGTCAACATCAGGGGTGACAACCGCGTGGATGCGGTCATCAAACTTCCCGGTCATGATGCCAATTCTCAGGCACCCGTGCTGCTGCCCATCGATGCTAAATTTCCCATGGAAGATTTTCAGCGTTTGATAGCCGCTCAGGAAACCGGAGATATTGCCGCCATCGCGGCCGCCTCCAAACAACTGGAACAATCCGTGGAAAATTGCGCCGCGTCAATCTGTAAAAAATATATAGCCCCGCCCGTCACCACCGACTTTGCCATTTTATTTTTGCCCACCGAAAGCCTCTTTGCCGAGGTCATCCGCCAGGCCGGCCTTGTCGATAAACTCCGCCGGAAATACAAAATTACCATCGCCGGTCCTACCACGCTCTGGTCGATTCTCACCAGTCTGCAAATGGGATTTCAGACGCTGGCCATTCAAAAGCGCTCCAGCGAAGTCTGGCAGCTTCTTTCCAAGGTCAAGACCGAGTTCAATCTTTACGGCGAAATTTTGGACAAGGTAAAAAAGAAACTCGACGAAGCCGCCAATACCGTCGATCAGGCCGCTGTACGCACCCGGGCCATCGAGCGCAGCTTAAAGGACGTTCAGGCTCTTCCCTCCACCACGGTGGATACGGTGAATCATCCGCTCGCCCTGGGCGGATCAGGTCAGGAAGTCTAAATGACGTTGGAAAATCGTCTCATGCCGGTGCCATGTTGGCACCAGAATGGTTGTCATGGTCATGCTTGAGAGTTGGATGAGCCGCCATCTTCGGCCGAACCGCCTGGCCACCGCGTTGGAGAACCATAAAATCCTGCGGGCCCACCCTGGCAACCAGCAAGGTGGTTGGTGATACTTCCTGGCCCAGACCCGGTGCATGAATTTTAATGACCTGAGAATTCGCCGGGCCTGCCAGCAGACTTGTGGTAATAACACCCTGATTGCCGGTGGCTTCATGCCGCAAAGCCATGCGAAATACCTTCACCACCGCGCAGCTGAGCTCTTCATCTCCATGAATCTTATGCACCGGACACGTAGCCTGCTCCGCATCAAGTGCTGCTTGGGCCTGCACCAAGGTCAGCGTCGGCACATGGGCCAGTTCCTGCTTGAGCGAATCATGCAGGCCTTTGACCGCAGCCGCAAAAGTTTCGCCCATCACCTGGGCATCGGCACTTTGCATGGATTTGCCGCATCCAGCGCACGTAACTTCCTTCTTGAGGAAAGCCTTGATAGTGCCCACAACACCGCCACCAATGGAAAGCGTACCGGCACAATGCACACAGCGCGGAAAGTGACTTTCCATGTTCAACCCCTTATACTTTTCACCTGCCGTACACCGCTGATTTGTCTTGCCATCCTGGCAGTTGCGGTCACGGCGTAGAAGTTCGGCGACAACCTGACACCCATCATCATACCCCATGCCTCCTGCAAATGCAAGCATTGTAGGACCGGTAACTTAGCATCATACGGTATGGCCCAACTGGTGCCAAAATCCCGCCAAAAGCCCCATTACCGGGCATTCTGGTACACCCCTCCCAGCCGGCCTGAATCTTGGCGAACATTTGCCAGACTAACCTCGCTCGCGATGTACAGCTTGCCGTGCCCAGCCAATTGGGTATCGACAGTCTTGGCCTGTCATCTCCTAAGGACAGCTTGGCAGGGTGCACCGCCCCTCCGCTCGCCCTTCGGACTCTCTGCGGGGCTGCCTTGCTGCGGGGGAAGACTCTCTCTTAGCAAAGTCT
>JAJZCR010000004.1 GCA_021851715.1 Planctomycetota bacterium | reverse complement strand
CGCGGGCACACAGGAAAAACCAGCCAGCATCCCGCTGCCGGTCACCGCCACAAGCGCCAACGACGATTTCACAATGGTATTTTTCATCTGAAGGATACTCCTAAAAAAAAGGGTGGGTAAATAACCTCTCTGGAAAAGCCCCGCCCGGCCATACGCCCGGGCGGTGTGCAAAATCAGGCCACGCGCCGCTTACGCAGCAGCAACCCCAGGCCGCCGATGGCCAGCAAGGCCAATGTTGTCGGTTCGGGAGTGGACGAATGCACCGTGCCGCCAAGGTCAATGGTGATTGGCGAAAACGCGCTGTTATAGCCACTACTATTTTGGCCAAAGGGATTGTAGGTGATGGAGCCGCTGAAAGTACCGGCGGTGATATCCGAGAGGGTTACATTCTGGCCGGTGGTGTTTTGGCCGGCTCCGATGTCGGTGAAGTTGTTAAATCCGCTCAGGTTGAAGCTCGCCGCGTTGGGGTTGAAATTACCCGCCAACGTGTCCGATGGCCCGGTGGCCCCGTTACCAAAGCCTAAATCGGCAAACAGGTTGCCGGCACCTTGTGTGGTCGTGCCCAGATTCAGGCTGTATTGCGTGGACGATATCTCATGGAGAACTGCCCCGCTGGAACCGCTTTGGAGCAAAATGGTGGGCAAGGCATAGTTGTTCACGGTAGCACTGATGTTGTACACGATGGGGGTAAGCGTGGTTTTGCCCAAGGTGTCGATGCCGGTGCCGTCGGAAATCAGGTTGAGTGTTGCGGTGCCGCTCTTGCTGCCGGCGACGGCCGTGCTCACGCCCACTTGCAATGAGCCAACCGCATTGGTGCTGCCGGGGGTAAGAACCACGGGGTTGGGATTGGTGACCGCAAAGGCCGACCCCGTAAGGCTGCCCACGCCGGCATTCAGATTTTCGGAAAAGCCGTCATTGAGCACCTTGTTGGTCAGGCTGATGTTTTGTGTACCTACATCACCCACATGAATAACGCCCAGATTGATGGTGGTGCCGGTGGGGCTGTTGACCACCGGGTTGGCCAGCCGGAAGGCCGTGGCGGCCATGCTGATGGTTTGCGGAGTCAGGGTGGTGATGCCCAGACCGCTGGTGCCTGTGCCATCCGATTGCAGAGCCAATGTCGCCGATCCGCTGCGAATGCCGGCAGCGCTGGTATCCAGGGTGACATTGAGGGCGTTGGCCGGGGTCAGGCTGCTGCCGGCGCTTAGGCCGGAGAAGGTTCCCCCGTTGGTGCTCAAGTTGCCGCTGCCGGTGCCGAGTTGGCCATCGAGTTGTTCAGAGAAGCCGTCATTGGGAGCGGTGTTGCCTACGGCAATGTTCTGGGTGACGCTGCCGCCGACGTGGACATCGCCAAGGTTGATGATGGTGGGCGAAACGGATGGGGCCGCCAGGTTCCATACCGTACCGGTGATATTGATGTTGTCCTGATGGATATTATCGAAGTTGCCTTCAATATGAATCACCTGGCCCGCCAACGCTCCACCCTGTCCGCCGGGGGTGAAGGTGACATCATTGGCACTGGTGGTTTGCCCGAGGCCCAAACTGCCGTTGCCCGGTAGGACACCATTTCCGCTAAGGCGGCTATCCGTAATGTTGCCGCCATTGACGGTTGTTTGAATGGCCCCGCGAATAATGGGGCCGGAGTTGCCGGGATTGGTGAGGTTATAGGTCAATGTTGCCGAGGAGTTGACATGAACATTTCCAAAGTTCATCGTATAGGTGTTCAGTGCCGGCGTAGAGGATGCCAAAGTGACGTCCGATCCGGTGACGGTTAGATCGGTATTTCCGGTAGCCAGAATTTTTCCACCCGTGGTGTTGACATTGGCGTGCGGATTAAAGCTGTTGCCGGTACCGAAGTTGGCGTTCTGATAGTCACTACTGACCGTAACGTTGGAACTACCCAGCGCCAAGCTGCCGTTGTTGGTCAGATCGCTGGTTGTGTTATTGGCAAGGCGGCTGACATCGAGGGTGGCCCCCGCGTTGGTTTGCAGCAGGGAAGTACCGGACGTACTGACCGCACCACCAAGAAGCACCAACGTGCCGCCGTCAGCCATGACCGTGCCGGCATTTTGCACCCGGGGCGTTACCACGCCAAAACCGTCAATCTCGCCCTCGTTGGTAAGCGCGCCACTGGAAATAGCGAACGTCCCGCCGCCGAGTTGCAAGATAGCTGATCCCTGGTTATCAAACGCGGCCTGCGCCGTGAAATTGCGGTTAGCCAGCACCCGAAACTCTCCTTGATTCACCGCCAATGTATTGATCTGGGCAAATATCGCGTTGGTGCCGCTGAGGGTAACGTCGGCGGCGTTGGTGGTGATGTTGCCGCTGTTAAGAATGATCGTGGATGGCACGAGTGACCCGGTATTAATAGCTTTGTAAATGCCGCCGGTGAGCGTGCCGGAGGAATAGTTGCTCAGGCTGGAGATATTCAGCGTGCCCCCAAGTGTGGCTTCGTAGGTGCCGTTGTTGGTGTTGGCTCTGCCGACTTGGAGCGTATTGCCGTTGACATCCGCATTGACCGTGCCGTTGTTGGTGAAGTTGTTGACGGCGATATAACCGGTGCCGGAAATAGTGTGGCCCGAGTCCTGGGTTAAGTTGCTGCTGCCCCCATCAGATATACTGGCGCTGCCCAGGTTGGCGCTGTTGTTATTGTTAACGGCGTTGAGCACAATGGCGCCGGTGCCGGCCAATTCCACGTTGCCCACAATGTTAATGCCGGTAACGGCACTGGTGCCGCCCTTGTTGACGGTAATCGTGCCGTTGTTGGTAATGGTGCCGGCATTGAACATCATGCGGTTGCCGTCGAGCACATAGAGGTTGCTGCCGGAGGACAGCGTAATACCGCTGAGCGTGGTGTTATTTTGCTCGTCAATTTCACCGCCGCTGGCGCTGGTGAGCGTGCCGCCGGTGATGGAGCCGCCATTGAGGATGACATTGCCGCCGTTGGCTTCAATCACGCCCGCCGTGCCCTGCTGGATCGGGGTATTGGATTCCGCCAGGGTGCCGCCGTTGGTGGCTTCCATAATGTTGTTGTTGGTGTAGGTACTGACGTTTGTGATCAAGAGAAGCGTATTGCCGTTGACATCCGCATTGACAGTGCCGTTGTTGGTGAAGGTGTCGACGTTAATCATGCCCGTGCCGCTGATGGTATGGCCGACATCTTGAGTCAAATTGCTGCTGCCGCCATCAAACAAGCTGGCGATGCCCAGGTTGGCGCCGTTGTTATTGTTAACGGCGTTGAGCACAATGGCGCCGGTGCCGGCCAATTCCACGTTGCCCACAATGTTAATACCGGTAACGGCACTGGTGCCGCCCTTGTTGACGGTAATCGTGCCGTTGTTGGTAATGGTGCCGGCATTGAACATCATGCGGTTGCCGTCGAGCACATAGAGGTTGCTGCCGGAGGACAGCGTAATACCGCTGAGCGTGGTGTTATTTTGCTCGTCAATTTCACCGCCGCTGGCGCTGGTGAGCGTGCCGCCGGTGATGGAGCCGCCATTGAGGATGACATTGCCGCCGTTGGCTTCAATCACGCCCGCCGTGCCCTGCTGGATCGGGGTATTGGATTCCGCCAGGGTGCCGCCGTTGGTGGCTTCCATAATGTTGTTGTTGGTGTAGGTACTGACGTTTGTGATCAAGAGAAGCGTATTGCCGTTGACATCCGCATTGACAGTGCCGTTGTTGGTGAAGGTGTCGACGTTAATCATGCCCGTGCCGCTGATGGTATGGCCGACATCTTGAGTCAAATTGCTGCTGCCGCCATCAAACAAGCTGGCGATGCCCAGGTTGGCGCCGTTGTTATTGTTAACGGCGTTGAGCACAATGGCGCCGGTGCCGGCCAATTCCACGTTGCCCACAATGTTAATACCGGTAACGGCACTGGTGCCGCCCTTGTTGACGGTAATCGTGCCGTTGTTGGTAATGGTGCCGGCATTGAACATCATGCGGTTGCCGTCGAGCACATAGAGGTTGCTGCCGGAGGACAGCGTAATACCGCTGAGCGTGGTGTTATTTTGCTCGTCAATTTCACCGCCGCTGGCGCTGGTGAGCGTGCCGCCGGTGATGGAGCCGCCATTGAGGATGACATTGCCGCCGTTGGCTTCAATCACGCCCGCCGTGCCCTGCTGGATCGGGGTATTGGATTCCGCCAGGGTGCCGCCGTTGGTGGCTTCCATAATGTTGTTGTTGGTGTAGGTACTGACGTTTGTGATCAAGAGAAGCGTATTGCCGTTGACATCCGCATTGACAGTGCCGTTGTTGGTGAAGGTGTCGACGTTAATCATGCCCGTGCCGCTGATGGTATGGCCGACATCTTGAGTCAAATTGCTGCTGCCGCCATCAAACACTCTGGCGGTGCCCAGGTTGGCGCTGTTGTTATTGTTAACGGCGTTGAGCACGATGGTGCCGCTGCCAGTGAGGCTGACGGTGCCTTGGATGCCCAAGCCCGTAGTGAAATCTCCGGCCGTGGAGTTCACCTTGATGACGCCGTTGTCGGTAATGGTCCCGCCGGTGGCGATATTGGTATTGATACCCGCAGCGATGTCGAGTTCGCTGTTTAAATCAACAGTAAGATTGGCAATCGTAGTGGAAATATCGTCCAATGATGGCGTGGCTGCACTGGCTGGGCTACCGATGACCACATCCGACGTGCTGCCGGGCGTGCCATTGGGGTTCCAGTTGGTGTTGGTGCTCCAGGTATGGCTGCCACTGGCATCGGTCCATGTGATGGTGGCCGCGTTGGCTGGCCCGTTTCCTGCCAGGGTGAGGCAGGAGGTAGTAGCCGCGATGGCACAGGCGGCAATGAGCCGGGCTTTGCTGAGGTGAGATCGCTTGCTTGGGGAAATCTTCATTTTTGCACAAGCGTGGGTGGCGGAGGATAAAATGGTGCCGTGTGATTTTGCCATGGTACAAACTCCTTGTAAAAAAGGTGCTGCCCGTTCAACTCTCTACCCTTAAAACAATTCAAGAGTACACCAGTTCTATAGTCAGGTTCAGTAGGGATTGGGAATGGGTATTTTTACGTAGGGCACATTTTCTTTGGCCGTTGAAGGTGCATTTTTATTGGTGTTTTCTCGTGGTCTGGAGCGGGCAATGGGACAAAAAATTGCAGGCGAAAAGGGCGTCAAAATGGCGACAGTTGAGGCGGGAGAACGGGCCGGAAAATGAAATTTAAGATGAAATGTAAGTGCGAGTTATATAGGTACTTACGTGTTTCGTGTTTCAAACCACGGTGGGGATATCTCGGGCTGGCCGGAGCAGCCATGGATGCAGCCATGGATAAGGCTGTAAATGCAGGAATTGGGCGAATTGGCGAAAAATTGGTGAAAAATGTTTCAATGCCGGAGCAATTTAAGGCCGTCCGAGGCATTCCCGCCAGGCCAGGTTGAGGCTGCGGCTTCCCGGTGCCCAATGCCAGTCGCCCGCGGAGTCCCTTGTCGGCCACGATCTATGGCCGTGACAGAGCGCCAGAGATTTCCAGCACGCCCGTGGCGTGGTTCCTTGTAGTGTTGGGAGGTCGGTTCGGGCGACGACGATACGTAAAAATGCGTATTGACGCAAGATGTTGATTATGCGATAAGTAAAGATACGTCGTGGGCTTGAGAGATGGCCTTCCCGTTGGCGGGCCGTTGCCGGTATGGCGCGGCGCTTAGATATAGCTCATCGAATGGATTGTTTTTGGTGGTCAGTTTGGTGGATCGCCGGTGGTCTGGTGTATTTCCGAGGCGAGTCTGTGGAAATTCTTTCCGGCGATGATTATCGGTCGATGATGGAGATGCTGGCATTGCTGCGCCCGATCGGCAATCGGGAGGAACTGGCGCGGCAGGTCCTTCCCGTGCTGGCAAATCTGGTAGGCTCCGACATAACCTCCTACAACGAGGTTAACCCGGTCACGGGTACGGTTACCGGCCTGATTCATCCGGACGAATATGATGTGGCCAAGTTGGCTCAACTGCTGGAGCGGCATATGGAGGATCATCCGGTGATTACGCACCACCGCCGCACTGGTGATGTAAGCGCGTTGCGGATCAGCGATTTTATGTCGCAGCGTGAACTCCACGACACCGGACTTTACCAGGAATTGTACCGCGGTCTGGGGGTGGAATATCAGGTGAGCATGATTATTCCCGCACGCAAGCCGATCATTGCGGCCCTGGTATTTAACCGTCGGCACAGTGATTTTTCAGCGCGGCACCAAACCCTGCTTAATGTCCTTAGGCCGCACCTGACTCAGGCGTTTGAGGCGGCGTGCACACTCCATCGGTTACGCAAGGAACTGGCCCGCCACCATGGAATACTCGAACATTTGCCGGACGGCGTGGCCCTGCTCAATGGCAACAGCAGGGTTGAAATGTGGACGAATAAAGCCCGTCTGTGGATGGGCAAATATTTTTCCGGTCCGGCGCGGGGTGCGTACGTCTTGCCGGAAGAAATGGTGCTGTGGCTGCGCCGGCAAGCCGCCGCCGATGAAACCATCGCTTTTGACGAATCATCGCCCGTTCTGACCCGCCAGCGTGGGGAAGACCGACTCATCGTGCGTATGGTGAGGATTTCCAAAACGTCGCGGCTTTTGGTGATGCACGAAGTACGTCCAACCACCTCCGCCAAGCCGCTGGAAGAAATGGGCTTATCCGCCCGGCAGGCGCAGACCTTGCTGTATGTGGCCCAAGGCTTGGGCGATAAGCAAATTGGCGGAAAGCTCGGGATCTCCACGCGGACGGTGCAGAAACATCTCGAAGTTGTTTTCAAAATTCTTAATGTCAGTTCCCGAACCGCAGCTTGTTATAAGGTGTGGGACCGCCTGTGGATACTGCTGATGGTAGGGCTGTTGCTGGGGCTGGGCGTGATGGATGGCGCGGCATCGATATATTAGTTTGGCCCTCTTGGGGTGTGCCGCAAAAACCTGCCTGTCCGCGCGGCAACCCGATACGTGATGATTCGGCTGAATTGTAAGGTCAGGCTGGGCGCTTGGCCGTTGCATCCAAAGGCCTCGCCGGCTACGTGGGAGCTGGATTGCCTCAATGCCGCTGGTGATGCTCGGCCTTGGGCCGGCGACTCATCAACGTGCTGATGCCTTCGCGCGGACTGCAATCCTCAAACAAAACGGTATACAGCGTTTCGCTGATGGGCATCTCCACATTGTACCGACGGGCCAATGCCACCACGCTGCGCGTGGTAGGCAACCCCTCCACCACGCCCGAAATCTCAGCTTGGGCACGCTGGGGTGAAAGTCCGGCCCCGATTCGCTGACCGAAACTGCGATTGCGGCTGGATGGTGAAAAGCAGGTGGTCACCAAATCTCCCAGTCCGGCCAACCCACTGAAGGTTTCCGGCTGGGCTCCCAGCGCCATTCCCAGCCGGGTTATTTCCGCCAGGCCGCGCGTCACCAGCGAGGCTTTGGCGTTAACGCCCACAGCCAGACCATCGAGAATGCCCGCCGCAATGGCGATGATATTCTTGGAGGCACCCGCAATCTCCACGCCGATAACATCGGCATTGCGGTACACCCGTAAAAAGGAGCAACTCATGAGGTCTTGCACCTTGCGGCTGAGTTCTTCATCGGAAGACGCCACCACTACGGTGGCGGGCAGGCCCTGGGCCACTTCATCGGCAATGCTGGGACCGGAAATAACGGCCAGCAAATGAGGCCCCAAAATGCTGGTGCAAATTTCGGTGGGGCGCAACAGCGTGTCATTTTCAATGCCTTTGGCCAAGCTAATCACCGGAGCCGATGCCGGAATATGCGCGGCCAGCCGCGTAAGCACTGAACGAATGTGTTGCGACGGCACGGCGAGAAAAACAAGATCGGCTTGTGAAATGGCAGCATCCTGGCCGGTAACTTCCACCGACGCCGGTAGTCGCACCGCCGGCAGATGCCGGACATTAACGCGGGATTGAGCCAGATCAGCGGCATGCTGGCTGTGGCGGCACCACAAGAGAGTCTCTCGTCCGCTCTGCGCCAAAATCCATGCACACAGGGTCCCCATGGCCCCGTCACCAATGATGGCAATCTTTTTTTGCATGGATATTCACCTGAGTTTCGTCCCTGGACCATGGCTCCGGGCCGGCCGGAAAGGGCGATATTTTGATTCTACCATAGAGACGATCCTCTTGCAGTTGCGGGATAAGCGGGACTGGCTTGCCGACCGCAGGCGGGGCCGGGTCGTCCGCCGTCGCCAAAAACGCGGGGCCTTTCGCCACGGAGATGGGGCAGCGCCGGCCACGGATAAATGCGGATTTTGACCGGCATCAAGCGGCCGGCACAAAATTTGACCAAGCTCTGCTGGCCGCGCAGGGTTGATTTTTAGCCGTGGCATCCCTAAGGTACATAAGTGGAGAGCAACTGGCGGCACGCGGCGTTGTGCCGGTTCGTGATGCCGGTGGCAGGCAAGGCGGATAGCGGGAAGATCGAAGGCAAGAAAGAAAGACTTGGGCATGGTAAATGCGGTACTTTTTGATCTGGCCAACACGTTGCTGAACTTCAGGGAGCTGCGACTTAAGCCGCTCTTTGCTGAAGGCGCGAAAGATTCCTATCGCCATTTGCAGACGCTGGGTCTGGCACTGCCGGATTTCAAGCGATATTCGAAGGCTCATCTGCGGGCTTTTCAACGGCGTTTTCTCTGGTCGCGCATCTGCCGGCGGGATTTTGACGCCATGGAGGTGATGGTGGAGGTGCTCAAGCGGTTGAACATTCAAGTGCCGAATCGCGAATACTCCACCCTGGCCTGGATGTGGTATGGACCCGCAGCGCGGCGTTCGCACGTGGACCGCGGCACGTCCGAAGTGCTGGGGAACCTGCGGCGGCAGGGCATCAAACTGGCGATTATTTCCAATACCCTGGCACCGGCGTGCTGCTTGGACCGACATCTGAAAGATGAAGGTTTGCTCGAATATTTTCCCGTTCGCATCTATTCTTCCACAACACGTTATCGCAAGCCGCATCGCGAAATTTTTCGCATGGCCCTGGAAGAATTGCGGGTGCAGCCCGAAGAGGCTGTTTTCGTCGGTGATTTACTCAAGATCGACATCCGCGGTGCGCAGCGTGCGGGGATGACCGCAATATGGAAACCTGCCGATAACCAGTGCGCGGTGGGAATTGATGGTAGCGTGGCGGATCACGTCATCCGGCATATTGCGGATTTGCAGAGTATTTTGCCGGAGTTTGGTGTGCGGGAATGGGCGGTGGCCTGAAATATTCCCCGCCGTCCGTTCTGGTTTGCGCATTGAATGGCGGCTTCACCCGGCCTTGACTATAATCAGGTCGCTGCCTGATCGGCTGATACTGCTCGGAGTTTTGTTTTGATTATTGACAGTACCGTTGACCCCGTTTTACCGTTGCTTAAAGCAGTGGGAAAAATTGCCACGGGCCTTTTTGTGTTGACCGCGGGCAGCGGAGAGGCGGCATCGGCAACACTGGTTTCGTTTGTGCAGCAGTTAAGTTTTGAGCCGCTGTGCATCGGCGTTAGCCTGCACAACGGGCGATCCATCGGGCAACTGATCGAAGAAAATCGGGGCTTTGTTATCAATGTCTGCCACGCCGGCGACAAGAACCTGCTGCGGCGGTTTGCCCGGCACGCCTTGAGCGGTGCGGAAGCGTTTGACGGCCTGGCCACCCGCCGACTGGATAATGGGGGGGTGATCCTGCTGGATGCGTGCGCCTATCTCTGGTGCGATTTTTCCCACAAGGTGGATCTGCAAGCCGACCACGATCTGTACATTGGCATTGCCACCCTGGGTGATATTCTCGGTCCGGATGGAGCCAAGCCGGTGGTGCATATCCGCCACGACGGGTCCCGCTATTAGGCTGGACAGGGATCTGTGCGGCCGGCCCCGGACGTAACTTTGTGCCGCGAGAAGAACTCCAAGATGTGAGACTATCGGATGAACCTGGCCAGTATTCCTGTGGAAATTGAAGATAAGGTCAACGCCGGAATTCTGGCTGTTTCAGAGGATCGCATTGAAGGCTTCCAGCGTGACCCGCTGGGTAAAATTGCGGCGCTCAGCGGCGTACCGGTTCAAACCGTCATCGAACGTCTGTCGGCCATGCTGCGTGCAGGAGTCATCCGCCGAATTCGTCAAACGTTGCTGGCCACCAATTTGGCCAAAGGGGCGCTGGTGGCGTGGCAGATTCCGCCGGAGCAACTCAATGCGGCCTTTGACTATATGTTCCGGGAAGATCCTTTTTCCGGCCATGTGGTCATTCGTTCCACCGATGGCGAAACGGCGGGGTCTAAATTCAAGCTTTGGACCACACTGAAAGTGCCGCAGGGCTTTGACCTTGCGAAACACTGTGATTTTCTCCTGGGTCGCGTGGGCGGTACGTCTTACAAAATAATGCCTGCCTGCCGCCTTTTTGCCCTGGGCGTGGGCCATGTTCGCCGCAAAGGTTTGATCCCGGGCAGCATGGCCGAGGTACCTGCGGAGGTGCTGGATACGGAGATCGTGAAACTCAATGATCTCCAATGGAAAATTTTGGTTGCACTCAAGCGGGAATTTACCCCGGAGGAATTATCCTGCGATTTATGGCAACCCCGCGCCCGCCAGGCCGGGGTGAATTTCAACACCTTTTGCGAAGTGGCCGAAGAACTGGCCCGGCTGGGTGTGATCGGTAGATTTTCCACGTTTCTGGAACACGTAAAGCCTCTGGCCACCGGCGAACGGGTTACACAATACAACGCTCTTTTTCACTGGGCGGCTCCGGTGGGCCGGGAAATTGAAACCGGGCAGCAGGTGGGGCGGTTTCATATTATGACCCATGCCTACTGGCGTGAAGGCGGGCCGGATTTCGGCAATGTCAACATCATGGGGGTGGCCCACGGCAAAGAAAAAAACCTGCTGCTGGAACACAAAGCCGCCATTGATCGCCATCTGGCGGCGATGGGGATACCGATTCGGTATACCAATGTGTTCTGGGGCGGGCGGAGTGAGATCAAGCCGAGCGAAATAGCACCGCAGGCCTACCGCGACTGGTGTGCAAAGGTGGGGCTGGATCCACGGGCGATGCGCGAGAGCCTTTAGCCGCGGCTTGCCGGTGTACTGCAAGGAGGCATCAAAAATATGACGGATTATTCCCAGTCATTTGTACATCTGCACGGCCACAGCCATTATTCTCTGCTGGACGGCGGGGCCACCATTGGCGACCTGTGCGAGAAAGCCGCGGAGATGAAGATGCCGGCTCTGGGCTTGACCGATCACGGCAATTTATTTGGCCTGGTGGAATTTTACAAAACGGCAAAAGCGGCGGGTATCAAGCCGCTGCTCGGGTGCGAGTTTTACGTGGCACCGGGTTCGCGCTTTGACAAAGAGGCCCACGGTATCAGCGAGGCCGCGTATCACCTGGTGGTACTGGCCCGCAATGAGGCGGGCTACCGGAACTTGCTGAAGCTTGCCAGTCTGGCCTATCTGGAAGGATTTTATTACCGCCCGCGGGTGGATAAGGAAACTCTGGCGAAATACCGCGAAGGCCTGGTGGTGATCAACGGCCATTTTGGCACGGAGATATCCGCCTGCCTGGAGCGCAATGACTACCAGGCCGCAGTGGCCGTAGCCGGTCAATACAAGGATATTTTCGGCGAGCACTTTTTTGTGGAACTGCAGAACCACGATGATCCGGCGCAGATTGCGATGATTCCGCAACTGATGGAAGTGGCGCGGCGGTCAGGCACGCCTGTGGTGGCCACCAACGATCATCATTACCTGCTGGAAAAAGATTACGACGCCCACGACGTTTTATGCTGTATCAGCATGGGCAAAACGTTGGATGACCCCGGCCGGTTGCATTATTCCCGGCACTTGTACCTGAAAAGTCCCGCGGAAATGCGCCGCATCTTCAAGGATATTCCGGAAGCGTGCGACGCCACGCTGAAAATCGCGGAGATGTGCGATGTTACACTGGACTTTTCCCAGCGGCACGCCCCGGTCTATCACCCGCCGGTAGATGACGCCACCGGTCGGTCGCCCACGCCCGATGAATACCTGCGCCAGCTTTGCCGGCGCGGCGTGGTGGAACGCTACGGCCAGGCCGTTGAAGCGATCAACCAGCGGCTGGATCAGGAACTTGCCGTCATTGAGAGCAAAGGTTTTTCCAGCTATTTTTTGATTGTGTGGGATTTCTGCAATTACGCCCGGCAAAATAAAATACCGGTTGGGGCCAGGGGTTCGGGCGTGGGCACGCTGGTGGGATACGTACTCGGTCTGTGCAATGTCGATCCGATCCGCTACGATCTGCTCTTTGAGCGATTCATGGATCCCAGCCGATCGGAAATGCCGGATATCGACATTGATATTTGCCAGAATGGCCGGGACAAGGTCATTGACTATGTGCGCAAAAAGTACGGCAATGTGTCGCAGATCATCACCTTTTCCACCCTGGGTGCGAAAGCCGCCGTCAAAGATGTGGGGCGCGTACTGGGTGTCCCCTTGCCCGAGGTGGATAAGATAACCAAACTGATTCCCACCGGCGTGAATGTCAAGCTGGCAGCCGCCATGCAGGTGTCGGACTTAAAGAAGCTTTATCAAAGCGATCCGACCGTGGCACGGGTGATTGATATTGCCCGCCGCCTGGAAGGCCTGTGCCGCAACGCCGGGATGCACGCCGCCGGAGTCATTGTGTGCAACAAGCCCCTGGATGAAGTGGTGCCGCTGTACAAAAACGGTCCGGAGGTGATGACCCAATGGGACGGTCCCACGTGCGAGTCCGTAGGCCTGCTGAAGATGGACTTTTTGGGTTTGCGGACCCTCACCATCATCGAACGGGCATTGGATCTTATTGAACGCGACCATGGCGGAGGGTTGCCCGACCGCGTGTGCATTGGGCCGGACGGGTCGGCCGTCCAGGCCGCCCATCCCACTTTGCCGGGACGGCCGGGGCGGCTGGATATTGAAGGTGTGGATCTTGCCGACCAGCGGGTGTATACGCAGATATTTCAAAAGGGCCGCACACAGGCGGTATTTCAATTTGAATCGCCGGGCATGCGTGAGCTGCTCATCAAGATGAAGCCTGATCGCATTGAAGACCTCATCGCCGCCAATGCCCTGTTTCGACCTGGACCGATGGACCTGATTCCGGATTATTGCGCGCGCAAACACCAACGCAAGCCCGTGCCGAAGGTGCATCCGGTCATGGACCGCATTCTGGAGGAAACCTACGGCATCATGGTGTACCAGGAACAGGTGATGCGCATTTTCAACCAGTTGGGCGGTATACCGTTGGCCAAAGCCTACAAGGTCATCAAGGCCATCAGTAAAAAGCACGTGGAGGTGATTGCCGCGGAAAAAGTGAATTTCATCAAGGGGGCCAGTGCCAACGGCGTGGAGGAAAAGTCGGCGGCCGAGATTTTTGAATTGATTGAAGAGTTCGGCAAATATGGCTTCAACAAAAGCCACTCAACACGCTATGCGATTATTGCCTTTCAGACGGCCTACCTGAAGACTTATTTTCCGCTGCAATTCATGGCTGCCCAGCTCACCTTTGAAATGACCGATCAATCCAAGCTGACGGAAAATATTGATGAGTGCCGCTTTTTAACCCGTCCTGACGGCAAAGTCGGCATTGCCGTGCTGCCGCCGGATATCAATTCCAGTGCGGCGGATTTCGGCGTTGTGGACGGTACCATCCGTTTCGGCCTGGCGGCGGTGAAAGGAGTGGGCAGTAAAGCGGTGGAATCGATTGTGGCTGCGCGCGGCGATGACGCCGGTTCAGCGATACGTCCCTTCACCAGCATTTACGATTTTTGTGAACGTGTGGACCTGCGGTTGGTGAATAAATCGGTCATGGAGGCCCTGGTCAAATGCGGGGCGTTTGACTCCCTGCACAACAATCGGGCAGCCACCACCACCGCCATTGAAAGTGCAATGCAAAGCGGAGCGGCGGCCCAGGATGCCAAGCGCTCGGGCCAGGAATCGTTGTTTGGTGGCGGCAATTCCCCGGTGCAAACTCCGGTGTCGCTGAAATTGCCCACCGTGCCCGAATGGAGCCAGGGCCAGAAAATGGCCTTTGAAAAAACCGCACTGGGCTTTTATGTCAGCAGCCATCCCTTGCGCGATCTGGAAGAACTCCTGGCCGGTTATACCACCTTTAACAGCCGCACCATTCAAAACGCTGATGACAGGCGGGAAGGCATTATCGGTGGGTTGATTGCGAAAATCGATACGCGCATCGCCCGCACTGGCCGCAGCGTCGGCCAGAAATGGGCCACCGTGACCCTGGAAGATTTAAGCGGCAGCATGAAGGTGTTGGTGTTCAGCGGCGAATATCAGAAATATTCGTCCTTGCTGGTGCCGGAAACGGTAGTGTTTTTCCGTGGACGGGTGGACCGTTCCCGCGAAGAGCCAAGCTTTCAGTGCAGTGAAGCGCTGACCGTCAAACATGTGGTGGAAAAACTTACTCGTGAAGCCACCATTCGCCTTCAGGCCATGGCTATCGAGCCGGGCCTGCTGTCCGAACTCGATGCGTTTATCACTGCGCGCAAAGGCAATATTCCCGTCAAGCTGGAGATTATGGACCAAAGCCAGGAACCGTCGGCCAAGGTCTGCATTGCCCTTCGGCGGGCCATCAACGTGGTGGACTTGGCTACCGAAACCGGCAAAACCTTTTGGCATCAATGCCCGGTAGTCCTGCGCGGGCCGGGCCGGGGCATGGTGGCGGAGCGCACCGAGGCTCCTCCGGAGGCGGCAGTGGATTCGTCCCGGAAGATTTTTGACGGGGATGTTATTCCGGCTTGAGCACCCTCAAAAACCGGACTATGGGCAGCGATGCAGGTGGGGCTGGGGTACGCAATGCGGCTATGCGGCTTTTTTCGTGTCAAAATTGCTTTCCAACCATTGATAAATACCGTATACTTTTGGGTTTGTGGTTTTTGACGGAAGTCTTTACGTTACTGTAGTGAGGTTTTTAATGGTAAAAGTGAATCAGGGAACGCAGTTATTTACCAGCGAGTCGGTAAGTATGGGCCACCCGGACAAGGTCGCCGATCAAATTTCCGATGCCATTCTGGACTTGCTTTTGAGTGCGGACCCCCACGCCCGTGTGGCCTGCGAAACGCTGGTTACCACAGGCCTGGTGGTTCTGGCGGGTGAGGTGACGGTCAACGCAGCGGGGATCAAGGCCCTCAATGAAGTGGATGAGGTGGCGCGCAAAACCATCGCCGAGATCGGCTATAACGATCCGGCCACCGGTTTCGACGCGCGCAGTTGCGCGGTGCTAAGGGTCATTCACGGCCAGTCGCCGGATATTTCCCGCGGCGTCACCGCCACCAAGACCAGGGATCAGGGTGCCGGTGACCAGGGCATTATGTTCGGTTTCGCCTGCAACGAAACGAAATCCTACATGCCGCTGCCCATTTACCTCAGCCATCGCCTCATGGAGCGCCACGCCGATCTGCGACAAACGGGTAAAATTAAATGGCTCCGCCCGGACGCCAAAAGTCAGGTCACCGTGGAATACGATTCGCATGGATCGCCGTTGCGAATTCACACCGTTGTACTTTCCACGCAGCACACGGAAGCGGCCATGAAAGGCCAGAGTTTTTCCGACGCGTCCCGCAAGGTCATCATCGAGCAGATCATCAAGCCGGTGATTATGGAGGAATGTCCGAAACTCTGGAACAATCAGATCAAGTTTCATATCAATCCCACCGGCAATTTTCTGGTCGGCGGACCGCACGGAGATTCCGGCCTGACCGGCAGAAAAATCATCGTTGATACGTATGGTGGCCGGGGTTGTCACGGCGGGGGCGCGTTTTCCGGCAAGGATCCTTCCAAGGTGGATCGCTCCGCGAGTTATATGGCCCGGTATATCGCCAAAAACATCGTGGCGGCGAAACTGGCCACCGCGTGTGAGATTCAACTGGGCTATGCCATCGGCGTGGCTGAACCGGTCAGCGTCGCCGTGGACACGGAAGGAACATCCACCCTGGAAGATGCCTTCATCAGCGATCTGGTGCGGGAAATATTTCCGCTGACGCCTGCGGGCATCATTCAACATCTGAACTTGCTGCGTCCGATTTACCAGGCAACCGCGCGGCATGGTCATTTCGGCCGCACCGGGGAAAAATTCACCTGGGAAAAAACCGACAAAGCTGCGGAATTGGCCGCCCGGGCGGCCCGCCGCAAATAAGCGGATCACCGGCGCCGCAGCGGGGCGGGCTCACGGAAGCTGTTGAGAAATTCCACGTTGGTCGGATATTTTTTCATGGCTGTGAGAAGAGTCTGCATGGCCTGCACCGGATCGCGATGAATCAGGTTGCGCCGCAGCAGCGCCGACTTGTGCGCCATTTCCGGCCCCAGCAACAATTCTTCCTTGCGCGTGCCACTGACGGGCAGATCAATGGCCGGCCACACCCGCCGTTCGGCGAGCTTGCGCGACAGGACTACTTCCATGTTGCCCGTTCCCTTGAATTCCTGAAAGATCAGCTCATCCATCCGGCTGCCGGTATCAATCAGGGCTGAGGCGATAATGGTCAGGGAGCCGCCATGCTCGATATTGCGTGCCGCTCCAAAGATGCTGCGTGGTTCCAGCAGCGCTGACGAATCCACACCGCCGGACATCGTGCGACCGCTGGACCCTACAAAATGGTTAAACGCCCGTCCCAGGCGCGTGATCGAATCCAGCACCACCAGCACGTCGGCACCAAATTCCACCAGGCGCCGGGCCCGCTCTATCATGCCCCGCGCGGCGCGCACGTGGGATGGAACGTCTTCGTCATTGTTGCTGGCCCAGACTTCCGCCGATAGCGAGCGGCGAAAATCGGTTACTTCCTCCGGGCGCTCATCAATGAGCAAAATGAACACTTTCATATCCGGGTGGTTGATCAAGGCCGCCTCGGCAATTTGCTTGAGCAGGGTGGTTTTGCCGGTTTTGGGTGGAGCCACAATCAAGCCCCGCTGTCCGCGGCCTATCGGCGTGAGCATATCCATGATGCGCATGGATTCCGGCCCACCTTTGGTCTCCAGCACGATGCGCTGCCGCGGGTCAATAACCGTCAATTCGGAAAATGGCGTAATCTGCTGATACTCCGCGGGCGTTTTGCCGTTGACGGAAATTATTTCCGCAACCTGCGCCACGGATCCTTTACCATTGGAGTTCACCGTGCCCGTGAGTATCAGGCCGGGCCGCAGGCGCAAGGCCTCAATCATTTCACTGGAAACCATGGCATCTGTGGGGTTCGGCTTGAATTTTCGCTGCTGGGCTCGCAATAATCCATGGCCTTTTTCGGTTATTTCCAGCAACCCAGTCACTTGGTTTTCCATTCCATCGTCTCGCTATGCTAAATTGTCCTGGCCGACCATCCACGTTGAGAACGGATCAGGTCAGGATAATCCGTAATAATCCCTTCCACTCCCATTGCCGCCATTGCCGCCACCAGTCCGACATCATTGGCCGTAAAGCACCACACTTTGAGGCCGGCAGCATGCGCCGCCGCTACATGCTCCATCGTCAGACACCGCACGTTTGCCACCACGGTGGTTGCAGCCAGCGCCCGCGCCGGCCGTAGCGGATCCTTGCTCCAGTCATCCAGCAGCAATCCGATTTTCAGTTTCGGCAGCAATGCCTTCAGTGGAGCCAGCAGTTCTGCATGGTAGCTGATCACCATCGCCCGGGCCGCCGCATGGTGGCGGTGCAGCAATTCCGCCAGCACTGCTGCCGGAACATGGACTTTGATTTCAAGGACTGGAATCGTGGGATCCGCAATTGCCAGCAGGGCCTCTTCCAGCGTGGGAATGCGTGCTGCCGCAAACCGATGACCTTTCCACGAACCGGCGTCAAAGCGGCGCAAGTCCAGCGCCGTAAAATCCGCCACGCGCCCATGGCCATTGGTTGTTCGGTCGATCTGGTCATCGTGGATGACCACTGGAACGCCATCGGCGGACATTCTCACATCAAACTCAACCGCTGACGATCCCAACCGAATCGCTTCATCGAATGCGGCAACGGTGTTTTCGGGGGCAATAGCCGATGCTCCACGATGAGCAATCGCCATGACCATGGGTTTTGCCATTACAGTCTTATAGCATAAACCGGCTTCCATGCAAAGCGCGGGGCGGGTTGCGGAACTCAGTCCGATTGCTTTCCCGCCATCTACCCCGGACGCATGGGCCGGTTCGGCATCGCCTCGACAACCAGATCCTCCAGATCGCTGACTGCCATCCAAAACCCATTACCGCCCGAACCTGCAGCCACTTTAACCAGCAATTCGCTGTGTCCCGCGGGCAAATCCACATCGAGGAAAAATTGTCCCTTGCATGCCGGTCCATGGCCCCGGGCAAATGGCAGCACCAGTTTCCCGTTCAGCCACATCCGCAGGTAATAATCCATGCCGTACCGCAGTCGTACGCGACAGGGGCGCGGCAAAAATAAATGCGTCGCCGCATAATGAATCGAACCTTCGCCGGCGCCGAAAACTTTTTTAAAGTCCACATAATCATCACAGGCGCTCATGCGCGTCCAGCGTGCGGTGGCATGTTTGTTCAAAACCACGGCGGATTGAAAATCACGCGATGTTTCCGGCTCATGTACGGCGGTTTCCAGCAGTTGCTCCGGTGCCAAGCCTGATTTCAAATCATACGGAAACGGACCAACCGCCATCCACGACGCCCCGCCAATATCGCGCAGCACCGGTAGGCATTCCAAGAAACCAAGAGCTGTTTTGCTGCCGCCGCGGCGGCGCAGTTCCAGCCGCACTTTGCCTGCGGGCAAAGCCTCCGCCGTCACGAGAGCCTGTGGTGCGCTGCCATCAGCCCCGGGGATCCCGAGCAGTTTTCCATCTGCATAAATATCCAGGGCACCAAACTCCCCGCCTTCCACGTATCCGGCGGTGATACAATAACGTGAATCGCACGGCATGAGCCAATCGATGGCGATGCCCGCCGCTGTGGTGAAAATAAGCTTTTCTCCCGGCCACCGTGGACTGATGGTTTCACTGGGCACCACGCTTATCGCCTGGGAATCCGCCAGTCGGGCACAGAGTTCCCATGCCCCTAAGGCTTCAAAGGGCATGATCGGAGGTTCGTCCGGGCAGGCAGCGACCGTCAGCGCCGGGTCGTAGGTCCAGCCTGCAGCCATACCTTGGGTGGCCTCCGAAATCCAGAGCGGAAAGTTCATGCGGTGGGCTACATCCAGGGCTTGTGGTGCCAGATCAGCCGTGCCGGCCAAAATAGCTATTTCGTACTCATGCGTTCCCTGGTCGGTAACCGGAAAGGCGTTTTCCGGCAGCACCACGAAGGGATCATGGTTGGCATAGTACGGGCAGCGCAGCAACGTTGCACGAATAAGGCCGTCCGCCTGTACATCCACGCCGGAGATATTCGCGCTGACCATGGCCAGCGACCGGTCCTTGCCTTGCAGCGTCACCACATCGCGCAGTGGATATTCCCGTCCGTCCAACGGCCTGTCAATCAGAGCACCCGGCGTGCCGTCGCGGCGCGACTGCACCAAAAAGCCCGCCGGCAACAGCAGCTTCACGATTTTGCGATGCCCATGCCAATTCAGCCGCAGTTTCATCCGAATCATAGGTGAATCTTGTTCCAGCAGTACAGTCCAGTGTAAAAAGCTGCCCTGGAAGCTGAAGAAATTTTCCAGAGCCGCACGCAGCGGTCCCTGCTCGCGGACGCGCCATGGTGTAGCTGCGGTAAAGGTGCCCAGCAGCGGACCTTGGTAGCCGACCAGGCCGTGCGACCATGTATCGGACAAATCCTCCAGCACGACAATCTGGATTCCACCGGTTCCCAGCATAGACTGGGAATGAAAAGTCAGTTGTTCCACGCCGGTGCGACCGACCCTGAGTTGGAGTTGTCCATAGGCCATCTTATCAACTTGTACGTCAAAATGGGAAGGTTCCCGGTGAGCTTCAGGCCTGCGGTAAAGTTGCAAGATTTGCCGTTCGTTGGGCGGCACACGTATCGGAAACAATATTCTGGGCGTTAGATTCGTGGCTGCGTCCGCCACGATATCCTGGGATGGGACCACCGCTCCATCTTCATCCCGCAATATAAATTCAGGCGATTGTCCATTCGCTGGCAGATAAGGCTCAAACTCGGCCAACCCGATCCATGGTTTTTCGGAAGGATTGCAGATCACCAGGCGCTGACGAGGGCACGGTTCCAGGCTGGTCATATTCCTGCGGGTGATATCCACGATGGCCTCGCGGGCCACTGAATGAACATAGCCGAGGTCATCGATACTCTGCCGACAGGCCTTGTCAATGCAACTGCCTCCGAGCACATCGTGAAATTCATTAAAGAGCAGCCGGCACCATGCTTCCAGCAGTTTCCGCCGGGTGTCGGATGCTTGTGGTTCCGGCAGATCGTTGGCCAGAATCTGCGCCTGTATTAACGCCGCCTCGCCCTGCCGCACACCCTGTTTAATGTCACGGACCACGGTGTAACAGCCTACCGCATGCATTTGTAATTCACCGACCACCAGGGGCAATTGTGCGGCCTTATCCTTGACCGCATCAAAAAATGCCCGTGGGTGGCTGAATCGCAACTCCACATCCTCTGAGAATTGCCGGTTCTTCCGGATCCATTCAATTTGGGCCCGTGTCGGTCCACCGCCGTGATCGCCCACACCGTAAAAACACATGGCGTGGCCCACGCGGCGATCCGCCGCGGCCACAGTCGCGTGGATGTTGCTGATTAAACTCGATACGTTTGTCGCGAGATACGCTGCGGAAATGCGGAATGCCGTCACCGTATCGCCGGCGGGGCTTTGCCACCGGAACAGATCGGACGGAAGCTGCTTTTCCGTCACTTGCGGCCGCATAAATACATACGCATTCATGCCGGTACGAGTAAGAAAACTGGGAAGCATGGCGCAGTGGCCGAAAGAATCCACATTATAACCGACATCCACGTGAACGCCGAAATATTCCTGAAAAAATCGGCCGCCGATTTCCGCCTGCTTTAGAAATGACGCTTCCCCGGGCAGATTACAATCGGGCTGAATCCACCAGCCATTGACGATATGCCATCGCCCCGCGTCAACGTGTGCCTGAATACGCCCAAACGTGCGCGGATCCGCCTTGCGCACCTGGTCATAAACCCACGCTTCGCCGCGCGTGATGTGCAGGTCCGGGTATAAATCCAGCAGGTCGCATGCCGTGCGGCACGTATTAATGGATTCATCCACACCGGCCGGCCAGGTCCATAGCCAGGCGGGGTCCAGATGGGCATTACCGATCAGATGAATGACAAGTTTCATGGCTGTTCCAGATGATTGTTTATGTGGATCGTGCGCCGCTGTCCACTTCAAATGCGGCCATTCGTTCCTGAATGTCGCGTATCTTCTCCAGGGCTACTTTGGGACGGCGATCAAAGGTAAAAATTCCATTTTGCTCCTGAAATACATCCGTCAACTGCGTATAGCAATATCCGAACATACGCGGATTATCCAGCAACACATCACACAAGGCGGCAAAACGTTTGAGAAATTCCGCTTCGGTAGCGGGAATCTGGCCATAACCCCAGGCGCTGGCGGATTCGACAGCGGTTTTGTCCTGGGTAACCTCTTTCAGGTTAAAGCCGATGCCGCCGAATTCACTCACAAAATAGGGTTGGCTGCGGTAGGCAATGGAGGCCGGCCGTGCGTCGGTGGCACCATTGACAAAAGGCGTAAATGTTGCGGCCGCCTGATGTCGCAGCTTGAAACCCGCGAAGCTTTTCCAGAAGTCGGCGTTGTCGCCGTAATCATGGGAGTCATAAACATCCGCTTCATAAACACGGTGGGAATAGCCCGAAGTATCCAACACGGGCCTGGTCGGGTCCATCGCCCTGGTGGCCAGAAACAGGGCCCTGGTTACATCATCCAGGCCGCTGATCCGGTCGCCAATGGGCTGGTGTGTTTCATTCAGGGGACACCATCCAATGATGCTGGGATGAGAATAATCGCGCTGCAAAGCCTCTAACCATTGGCCGGCGTACGTTATGGAGTGTCTGTGATGATCCTGGGCAGGACCAAACCCCGCTGCGCCCCAGTCGGCAAATTCACCCCAGCACAAGTAACCCATCTGGTCGGCGTGATAGAGAAATCGTTCTTCAAAAACCTTCTGATGCAGCCGGGCACCGTTAAAACCAGCCGCCTGTGACAGCGCGATATCCGCTTTGAGGGCCGCATCGGTCGGAGCCGTCAAAATTCCGTCCGGATAATAACCCTGATCCAGCACCAGCCGCTGGAAGATCGGTTTTCCATTCAGCAGCAGCCGGTGACCATCAAGGCTTACACTGCGCAGTCCGGCATAACTGCGGGCGGTATCCACCACTTCATTTTGCGGATTGAGAAGCTCAATTGTCAGGTCATATAGATGCGGATCCGCGATCGACCATAACCGACGGCGATCCGCCGGAATGGGCAAGTCCACGGTGGGGCTTAAATCCAGATCCGCCCGGGTGATAGCGGTGGCCAGCGCCCCGCCCGCATCAGCAAGTACTGCACGTAGCTTCCAGCCTGGGCAATTGCGACTAATGGGCTGCACCAGGCGAATCAGGCCCGCGGCGACGTCGGGCGTGAGGCGTGGCCGATGCAAATAGCTTTCCGCGGGCACAGGCTCCATCCATACCGTCTGCCAGACACCCGTGGTGCGTGTGTACAGACACGCTTGATTGGCATACTCCCGGGATTGCTTTCCCAGCGGTTGCGGCGAAAATCGCGCATCATCACGTGCCCGCAGCACAATGATCAACTCCGTTCCGGCTTCCACACCGCTGCGCAGATCCACCGTAAATGGTGTAAAACCTCCGCGATGCCTGTAAACCTCGCGGCCGTTGATCCACACGGTGGCATCATAATCCACCGCCTGAAAATGCAGCAATACGCGACCGGTTTTCCAATCCGCGGGAACCGTCACGGTGCGGCGATACCAGACCGCAGGCATAAAATCTGTATTACCGATTCCGGAAAGTTTCGATTCCGGACAGAATGGAACCGTGATTTTTGCGTTCAGCGGGCGAGTCAACAAGCCACGTTCCAAGCCGCTGTCGCCGAAATCTATTTCAAATTCCCAGCAGCCATTAAGGCACAACCATTTCTCGCGACAAAATTGTGGGCGGGGATATTCGCAGCGCGGAATAATCGACATGAAGTTTTTACCTTGCAGGGTTTATAGCATGGTCCGAGCCACCGGGGCAGCCAGGCCCCCAACGATCCTGTCCACAGATCATGCTATCCGCCTGTTAACAAAAGGCAAGTCCACTCTCCCATGAAAGGCTGTCGGCCGTGCAGGGGGCTGCGCGAGGGGCACATGAGCAGGGCTGGACGGGGCCGCCCGCGACCTTCGGCTGACTCGGCCGATAAGTCAACACTTATGCGGATGGAGCCGCCGCGGAGCAAGAGCAATCGCGTGAGAAATTGACATGGGCAAAACGCTCGCAGTGGGCGTAACGATCCATTCTCGCGGCCAGTGAAAGTTGCGGTTGTATAAAAAGTTGTATTCGCGTAGAGTTTCAGACGCTGAGCTTTTGAACACTCAAAGGGTTATTATGACACGCATTGCTATTTCCCAACTCCGTGAAGGAGATGTTGTGGATCAAGTGTTTGTGCTGGGCGGCAAGCAGCTTGGCACCACCACTTCCAACAAGCCATACTTGAAGGCCGAATGTTCCGATGCCACCGGAAAAATTCATTGCCGCATGTGGAACATCGTCCGTGAATTGTATGACCGCCTGCCCGGCACCGGCTACGTGCAGGTACGTGGACGGGTGGAAAATTATCAGGGCCATTTACAGCTTGTTGCGGAGGCAATGCAGAAAATTGAGGATGCTTCCCGGCTGAATCTGATGGAGCTTCTCAAACATACGCAGAAAAATGTGCCGGAGATGCTGACCCGGGTGAAGGCGATCCTGGGAAAGATCAATGACAAAGACCTGGCGCAGCTCATGGCTTCGTTTGTGGATGATTCGGAACTGATGAAGCGTTTTTCGCTTTCCCCGGCGGCGCAAAGTATGCACCACGCCTGGATCGGCGGCCTTCTGGAACACACGCTAAGCCTGCTGGAACTGGCCTTGGTGATATGTCCGCGCTATCCGGATATCGATCAGGACCTGGTATTGGCCGGACTGTTCCTGCATGACATCGGCAAAACGGCGGAGTTGGCCTTTGCCACCGGTTTTGACTACACCGATACCGGCCGCCTGGTGGGGCATATTGCCATCGGTACGATGTGGGTGCATCAAAGAGCGGAAAAAATTTCGCAGCAGACCGGCAAGGCCTTCCGCCCGGACCTGCTGATGGTCATTGAGCACATTATTCTTTCGCACCATGGTGAACCGGAGTTCGGTGCCGCGGTGCGCCCCAAAACGCCTGAGGCTATTTTAGTGAACATGATTGATAATTTGGATGCCAAAACTCAAATGGCACTTGATGCCGTGGCCGCTCCCAGCGAAGACGGCAACTGGACGGAATACCAGAAGGCTTTCAGCAGTCAGCTTTTCCGTCCATCCATTACCACCGGCAAGCCGGAGTGACAGTGTCGTTGATGGCACCGGGCTGCGGCAAACCTTTGCAGTGGGGCGGCCATCGCGGGTGTCGCGCAAAAGGGCACGAAGCCGGGCCGCGAGGAACGGCCAATGGCCTTAATGGCCCATGCCGCCGCCAGCCGGCCCGCCACCTGCACCACCGTTATTAGCCGGGGCACCGCCCATGCCGCCCATGTTCATCACGGCCATCATTTTCAGATAGATGTCGTTGTGCAATTGTTCCCAAGTTTTTACCTTGCCTGTTTGAATATCCTTGGCCGCAGCATTAAAGGCCCCGGCCATCCGATCGCTCATTTCCAGCCGTTGGGACAGCGCCTTGGCCGGAATTTTCTTCACGGCATCCAGATGAAAAAGCCTTTCTCCGTCAATTTTCCAATTGGTGCCAACTTTCTTAAAATAAAGTATGCCGGTTTTACCTGCAGTGGTGCCTTTTGGCGCCGGCATCGTGACGGTGGCCTCAGTACCCTTGATGCGCACTGTGGCATGTTTTATTTTGGTCTGCATGGCCTTGTAACCACTGGAAGCGCTGGCCAATTCCTTGCCTCCGCGACTGGTGGGTGGTCCCAGCTTGGCCACCGCGATTTTGGATAAATGTTCATTGGCCACCATCATCGTCAACATGGATTTCACCACGGCTTTTTCGCGCTTGCCGGTGCTGCTGACACACGCCATCGCATGGGGCACGCTTTGCGCGTGAATGGCGGCTGCGTAGGTGCGCAAAGCACCCAGCGGCGTCTTTAAATTGGCGGCCGCGTGGACTGCTGAAGCACCAAGCAAAGTCACAGCGGTAACGCTGACTAAAAATGAACGCACTGACATAAGAATTCTCCTATAAATACCCAACCCCATTTTGGCCGTTGGCAACGTTCACACACAAAGCGAACACCTCATACCGAATCAGCCTGCAAATCACATTTCTACAATATTTTATAGGACTGTAGCTGTCAAGTTGCCTCTCTCCAGCCCGGCAACTCTGGACAACCAACTTTTCTCAAAGTTGCTCCACCATCATGTACTGCGTCGGCAGCGAAACTCCGGCCGCTATGTCACACCAGCATTACAAGATTCCATCCGTAAAGAAATGTTCCCAGCACGCCCGGTCCCTTCACCGGGCACTCCATTTCCAGTTGCGAATTTCTGGCAGGTCCTGTCCGTGCTGGTCAATGTAGCGCTTGTGTTCGATGAGTTTGTCGCGCACCATTTGCTTGAGATACGCCGCCTTGGCACCGAGCTGCGGCAGCCGATCCACCACATCCTGCACCAGATGGAATCGGTCCATATCATTCAGGACGGTCATATCAAACGGGGTGGTGATGGTGCCTTTTTCCTTGTAGCCGCGTACGTGCAGATTGCGGTGATTGGTGCGCCGATAGGTTAACCGGTGAATCAGCCAAGGGTAGCCGTGAAAGGCAAAGATAATCGGCTTATCCCGGGTGAAAAGAGAATCAAAATCAGCATCCGGCAAGCCGTGCGGATGTTCGCTGTTCGGCTGAAGTTTCATAAGATCGACAACATTGATCACGCGGATTTTTAAATCCGGCAATTCCCGCCGCAAAATGGAAACCGCCCCGAGCGCCTCCAGCGTGGGCACATCGCCGGCGCAGCCCAGCACCACATCCGGTTCGCCGCGGGCATCGTTGCTGGCCCATTTCCATATCCCGATGCCTTGTGCGCAATGGGCGGCCGCGGCATCCACCGACAGCCACTGCGGAGCGGGATGTTTTCCGGCCACCACCACGTTGACGTACTGTCGGCTGCGCAGGCAGTGATCCATCACGGAAAGCAGACAGTTGGCGTCCGGCGGCAGATAAACTCGCACCACGTCCGCTTTTTTATTCACCACCAGGTCCAGAAAGCCGGGATCCTGATGGGTAAAGCCGTTGTGATCCTGCCGCCATACATGCGAAGAAAGCAGATAATTCAACGAAGCAATATCCGCTCGCCACGGCAAATCGCGAGTCACTTCCAGCCACTTAGCGTGCTGGTTAAACATGGAAGCAACCACGTGGGTAAACGCTTCGTAGCAGTTGAATACGCCATGCCGTCCGGTGAGCAAATATCCTTCCAGCCAGCCTTCACACTGATGTTCGCTGAGCATGGAGTCGAGCACGCCGCCCGCCGGCGCGAGAAATTCATCCTGTTGCACTGCGCGGGCATCCCATTGGCGATGGGTGGCCTCAAACACCGCCCCCAACCCGTTGGAAAGTGTCTCATCCGGACCGAGTATGCGGAAATTCCGCGGATGCTCATTGAGCCTGGCCACATCGCGCAAAAATGGTCCCAGCACGTGTGTATCGCCGATGCCGCCAATGCCGGGCGCGGGTACGGCCACGGCATAATCGCGAAAGTCCGGCATCCGCAAATCGCGCAGCAGCAGACCGCCGTTGGCGTGCGGGTTGGCTCCCATCCGCCGCGTACCTTTTGGCGCAAGGGCGGCGAGTTCGGGTTTCAGACGGCCGGAATCGTCAAAAAGTTCCTCGGGGCGATAACTTTTCATCCAGCTTTCCAGCATCTTTAAATGCTCTGGATTTTTCGCCGGGTCGGATAGCGGCACCTGATGGGCGCGAAAAGTGCCTTCCACGGGCAGGCCGTCAATAAATCTCGGGCCAGTCCAGCCCTTGGGTGACTTGAGCACAATCATCGGCCAGCGTGGGCGCATGATATTATTCTGGCTACGGGCCTGATATTGAATTTCTTTGATGCGTTCCACCGCCGCATCCAGCGCGGTAGCCATGGCTTCATGCATCAGTGCGGGTTCTTCGCCTTGCACAAAATAAGGCGTCCACCCGTAACCGCGCAGCAGTTGTTCCAATTCTTCCGGTTCAATACGGGCCAATAGAGTTGGGTTGGAAATTTTATAACCGTTAAGATGGAGAATGGGCAGTACCGCGCCGTCGGTTTTCGGATTTAAGAATTTATTAGAATGCCAACTGGTGGCCAGCGGACCGGTTTCCGCCTCGCCATCGCCAACCACGCATGCGGCGATCAAATCCGGATTATCAAAGACCGCGCCAAAGGCGTGGCTGAGAGAATAGCCAAGCTCGCCTCCTTCGTGAATGGACCCCGGAGTTTCCGGCGCGGCATGGCTGGGAATTCCGCCGGGGAATGAAAATTGCTTGAATAGCTTTTTCAGCCCCGCTTCATCCTGGCTTATGTTGGGGTAGACCTCGCTGTATGTTCCTTCCAGGTACACATTGCCGACCACTGCCGGGCCGCCATGGCCGGGACCGGACAGGTAAATCATGTCCAGATCGTACTTGTTGATCACGCGGTTGAGGTGGGTGTAGATAAAATTCTGGCCGGGCGTGGTACCCCAGTGGCCCAGCAGCATCGGCTTGATGTGTTCCAGCTTGAGGGGCTTTTTCAGCAGGGGATTGTCATAGAGATAAATCTGTCCGACGGAGATGTAGTTGCCGGCTCGCCAGTACGCATCCATTTTGGCGAGCACATCCGGCGTAAGCGTGTTACTGGCCATGGCAGACCTGCCTTTCGTATTGCCGTTCGCCATTGATATGCTAGCCATGTGGCGCAGCGCAAGCAAATTGGTTCATGGGCCGGGCGCAGGGGGTTGCACCACAAAGGACCGAAGGATACACGAAGGACGGGGTCGATTGGCGACGGGGTGGCGATTGTAACGCCGCTTCCTCACGGGCGCGGATCAAGCTTAATCGGCCGACACTTCTGCGCCGTAACGCAAGAATTTATTTTTGCGAAGTCTTTTAAAAATCCGCCCTCACGATTGCACGCAGAGCACCGGATCAGGTGGCGTCGGCGGCACTGGTTCCGGCCACAGCTGGTGCGGCGGATGCAGGCTCCGGCGGAACCTCCGCAGGCACCGATTCAAACCGCAAAGAATCACCATCGCGGTCGATTTTCACCTTGCGGACCTGTTTATATTCGCCGCGCAGGATTGCCTCGGACAGCGGGTCTTCCACGTATTGCTCGATGGCACGGCGGAGAGGCCGGGCGCCAAAGTCCGGGTTGTACCCCTTTTCAATGAGGAAATCGTGGGCGGCTGCGGTGGTTTCCAGCCCGACACCCTGTTCCACCAGGCGCTTGGTGACCTTGCGGATTTCGATATCGATGATGCGATAGAGATCTTCCTTGCTTAACGGGCGGAAGATGATGGTTTCATCCAGCCGATTGATGAATTCCGGCCGGAAAAACTTTTCAACTTCGCGCAGCAGGCCTTTTTTCATTCCTTCAAAGTCCTGTTCGCTGTCGCGTTTGCCATAGCCGAAACTCTGGATGCCGCCACTCTTGATCAGATCCGCACCGATGTTGCTGGTCATGATAAGGATGGTGTTTTTGAAATCCACCTTGCGGCCGACGTTGTCCGTGAGGTGTCCTTCTTCCATGATCTGCAGGAGCATATTGAACACATCCGGATGGGCTTTTTCAATTTCATCGAGCAGCACCACCGCGTAGGGCCGGCGGCGAATGCGTTCAGTGAGCTGTCCGCCTTCTTCGTAACCGACGTAGCCCGGCGGGGCCCCGACGAGCCGACTGACATTGTGCTTTTCCATGTATTCCGACATGTCAATTTGAATCAGCGAAGCCTCATTGCCGAACAGAAATTCTGCAATGGCCTTGGATAGCAAGGTTTTGCCCACGCCGGAAGGCCCTAAAAACAGGAATGTGCCCATGGGCCGGGCAGGGTCCTTGAGGCCGGACCGGGCGCGGCGAATAGACCGCGAAATGGATTTAATGGCTTCATCCTGGCTGATCACCCGCTTGTGGAGTTCACTTTCCAGTTCCAGAAGGCGCGATGCCTCGGCCTTTTCGAGCCGGGTGAGCGGAACCCCCGTCATTTTGCTGACCACTTCAGCCACGATTTCTTCATCCACAATGCCATCGACCACCTTGGCCTGCTCACGCCATTTCTTTTGAGCCTCTTCCTTGTTGCGGCGCAGCGCCTCGGCCTGATCGCGCAGTTCAGCGGCACGTTCATAATCGGCATTTTTTACAGCCTCCTCCTTGTCCATGGTCAGGCGTTCAATTTGC
Source organism: Planctomycetota bacterium (assembly GCA_021851715.1). Classification (GTDB taxonomy): domain Bacteria; phylum Planctomycetota; class Phycisphaerae; order WQYP01; family WQYP01; genus JABEVA01. Next base: position 52,491 of record JAJZCR010000004.1, on the reverse strand, counting down.
TCATCAATTTCCGTCAGATTCGGCGGCTTGGTCATGCTTTTCAGCCGCACCCGGGCACCCGCCTCGTCAATAATGTCAATGGCCTTGTCCGGCAGGCAGCGCCCGGTGATGTAGCGCGTGGAAAGTTCCACTGCTCCACGCAAAGCCCCGTCCGTAATCTGAACGCGGTGGTGAGCTTCATAACGATCGCGCAGGCCGCGCAAAATATCCAGCGTTTCGTCCTTGCTGGGCGGCTCGACAATAATGGTCTGGAATCGCCGTTCCAGGGCGCTGTCTTTCTCCACGTATTTGCGGTATTCATCAAGGGTGGTGGCCCCGATGCACTGAATTTCGCCGCGGGCCAGGGAAGGCTTGAGCACATTGCTGGCGTCAATAGCACCTTCCGCCCCGCCCGCTCCGACCAGGGTGTGCAACTCATCAATGAAGAGCACCACATTTTTGGCCCGGCGCACTTCGTTCATCACCGCCTTGATGCGTTCTTCAAACTGTCCGCGATACTTGGTGCCCGCCACCATCATCGCCAGATCCAGCACTACAATCCGCTTTTCAAATAAAATTTCCGGAACATCATTGGCCACAATTTTCTGCGCCAGGCCTTCCACAATGGCCGTTTTACCGACACCCGCTTCGCCCAGCAGCACCGGATTGTTTTTGGTGCGCCGGCACAAAATCTGAATCACTCGTTCAATTTCATTGGATCGACCAATGACCGGGTCCAACGCTCCTTCACGGGCCAGTTCGGTAAGATCACGGCCGAAGGAATCCAGCGCGGGTGTGCGCGATTTGGTTTTAGTCTCCTTGCTTTCGGGGTTGGCTTCGCTTTCGACCCCGGCACCCAGCAAGTTCAGCACTTCTTCGCGCACTTCCTCGAGCTTCAGCCCCAGGTTCATCAGCACCTGGGCCGCAACGCCATCGCGCTCGCGGAGCAGGCCCAGAAGCAGATGTTCCGTACCGACATAGTTGTGGCCCAGATTGCGGGCTTCTTCAATGGCGTATTCAATGACTTTTTTGGCCCGTGGCGTCTGCGGGAGTTTACCCATGGTGACCATATCCGGTCCGCTTTTGACCAATTTCTCCACTTCCAGGCGAACCTTGCGCAGGTCAATATCCAGATTTTTCAGCACCGTCGCACCCACGCCCGACCCTTCTTTCACCAGTCCGAGCAAAATGTGTTCGGTACCAATGTATTCATGGTTAAAGCGCTGTGCCTCCTGGTTGGCCAGGGCCATTACCTTGCGGGCACGATCTGTAAATCTCTCGTACATCCAACGCTCCTAAAAGCGGTTTCACACCACAGAATCTTTTCCCGTGGCGGTTTATTCTAGGCCGACCCGATTCCAATAATCAAGCCGCACCTGTCAACGCAGGGGCAACACACCCTTACTGTTTATCGGCCAGAGGAAGCTTAAAATTCACCGCTGCCCGCACAAAACAGTTTTTGGCCGATGTACACACCGGCACCACAGCCATTATACCCGCAACACCGCGCCGCAGCGAAGCTGCAAAGCAGCCAAGGCTCGTTGAATCTGCAGGTCCACCTCCTGTGACCGCAGCGTGGCCTGAGGATTGCGAAAAACCAGCGTTAAGGTAACGCTTTTACGTCCGGTTCCAACCTGTTTACCGCGAAACACGCCCACAAACTCCACGCTCTGGAGAAATTCCAGCGCTAAGTTCATCAGCAGATCCCGGAGGGTTCCCCAACGCACTGCCTCATCGACCACCACTGATAAATCCCGCCGCACCGCGGGAAAACGCGGAATCGGGCGGGCACCAGGCACCGGCTCAAATAAATGCAGCAATGTGGACCAACGTACCTGGATACCGGCCGCGGCATGTTTTAAATCGTAGTACGCCTGCACCGCCGGGCTGAACATGCCCACAGCGCCCAGCACCGTTTCGCCTTGATTGTCCACGGTGACTCGCACCTCGCCGGAGGTGCCGCGGGCAAACATGGTAAAATCCTTCGGATGCACCCGCACTACCGCTTGCCGATTTAATTTATGTACCAGCAATTCCATGGCACCGGTCATCTGGGACACCGTATCGCCGACCAAGGCCAATTGTGGCTCCTCAAAAGGCTTGTCGCCGGGCTTGCCTGCGGCCTGAAAATAAATGCCGGCAACCTCAAACAAAAAGGCGTTCATCTGGCCATTGGTTTCGTTATGCCGCCGCGAACGCAGCAATCCCGGAAATATGCTGGTCCGCAGGGTGTTGCTCACTTTGCGGACCGCATCGCTCACGCGCAGCGGCCGACCTGCCGTTGGGTCCAGGAACAATTGTGCTTCGGCCGCATCCACAAAACTAAACGTAATCGCCTCGCTGGCGCCGGCACCGGCCAGGAAGGTTCTTATCAATCGTCCGGCTTCCTCCGCCCGGTCCATCAGCCGCACCGCATGAGAAACTTTTTGCTCCACCGGGATTTTGCCATAACCCCACACCCGGCAAATTTCTTCAATCAAATCAATTTCCCGCGACACATCCAGCCGATGGGCAGGCACCCGGCAGACGAAATCCGGGCCATCTGCGCGGGGTGAAAATTCCAATCGGGTCAGAATTTCACGGATCTGCTCCGGCGGAATATCAACTCCCACAATGCGCTTGACCTGCCCCAGCCGCAGGCGAACTTCGCGGCTGCTGTCAGCCACATTCCCAACCGCACACACCCCGCGGGCCAAATCTCCGCCGGCGACTTCCAAGATCAACTGCGCCGCGCGGCCCGAAGCCCATTCCGTGGCTGCGGGATCTATACCGCGTTCAAAGCGATAGGATGATTCACTGCTCAAGGTCAAAGCCCGGGCGGTTTGGCGAATGGTTAATGGATCAAACCTCGCCGATTCCAGCAGTACATTCACGGTGGCCTCGGTTACGCCGGAATTTTTCCCTCCCATAATGCCTGCCACCGCTACCGGCAACTGCTCATCGGCAATGACCAGCATGGATGGCTGGAGCACACGGGTTTGGCCGTCAATGGTTACCAGCTTTTCACCGGCTCTGGCCCGTCGGACCACAATTTGCCGTTTCGCCAATTGATCCAGATCAAACGCGTGCAGCGGTTGGCCCGTTTCCAGCAGCACATAATTAGTGACATCTACTACATTGTTGATGCTGCGCTGGCCCACGGATTCCAAAGCGTTTTTAAGCCATGCCGGAGATGCTCCGACGCGCACATTGTTGATGACCCGGGCCACATAACGCACACAGCCGGCGGCATCTTCGATACGCACCTGGGCCAGTTCGTTTACGGGGCGGCCGGATTCCCGCAATTCCACTTTCGGCAGGTGGAATTTTCGGCCCAGCAGCGCCGCCAATTCACGGGCCATGCCCATGTGGCACAGGCAGTCACTGCGATTGCTCGTCACTTCCACATCCAGAAGCGGGCCGTGCTCGGTCTCCACCACCGATTCAACCGGCAACCCGGCATTGAGTAAAGCCTCGCGGGCTTCTTGCACCGCAACGCCTTTGTCTACATATTGAGCGATCCAGTCCAGGGAAATTTTCATGGAAACCTTCCAGCATTGAAGTCCCGCCGGGAAAGTTGTTCCGGCCCTTTTCCGCAAAGATTACAGAAGGCCGCGCCTCCGGGCAAGTGGCAGGCTCGTGAGTCGACGTACGCTCGGCACCGGCGGCCAAAAAGGTTGCTAATGGCCCGAAGTGGCGATTTGTGCAAGAATCTCATCAGAGCCGCGGCTCTGGAGCATATCCAGCAGCGGTTGGAGCAGGGCGTTTAAGCCCGCTGCGGAAGGATTTTCCGTCAACAGGGTTCCGCGGGCGACATGGCGGGCGTCGGGGGTGGCAACAATCGCACGAACGATCCATCCCGCTTGCGCTACACCATCCACGACCCCGCGTTGTTGGGCGCACACGCCGATTGGAGCCATGCAGTTACCGGCCAAGGCCCGCACAATTTTGCGTTCAAAGTCCAAGGCCCAGAAGGTGGGGCGGTGGTGAATGGATTTGGCCAAGGTGCAAACCAATTCGTCATCCCACCGCGCTTCAATGGCCAGCGTGCCCTGGCCGGCGGCAGGGATGAATTCTTCGCAGGATAAAATCAGGCTCTCCGGCGGCAGCATGTCCGCACGCATTAACCCCGCCTGGGCGAGCAGCGTACCAGCCACCACGCCATCGCGAACTTTCTTCAACCGTGTGTCTATATTACCCCGCAGCGGCTCCACGCGAATATCGGCCCGACGGGCCAGTACCTGCACCTGGCGCCGTGGCGATGATGTGCCGACGACCGAACCGGGCGGCAGGTCCGCCAATGCCAAACCGGCATGGCCAATCCACACATCGTTGGGAGGCTGGCGGGGGGGGGTGGCGGCAATGACCAAGCCGGGCGGAATTTCGGTGGGCATATCCTTGGCGGAATGGACGGCTAAATCAATGCGGCCTGCCAGCAGCTCACTTTCAATTTCCTTGATGAACAGTCCCTTGCCGCCGGATTGGGCCAGCGGAGTATCGACGGCTTTATCCCCGGACGTGGTGATGATGACCAGTTCGATTTTCCGCCCACCCAGAAATGGCTCCAGCAAGCCGATAACTTGCCGGGCCTGGGTTGTGGCCAGCAGGCTGCCGCGGGAACCAAGTTTAAGTACAGGGCGATCCATCTTTTCCACCGTGAATCCTAACCGAATTCAGCCCATTTGCCAGAGAGCACCGCGGCTGCGGCGGCGGCGAGCGGGCGGCTTTGGCTTCCCCATGAATTCCGGCTGGAATCGGATAGATCCTATAAGGCGGCCACTCCCACAGCTCGATTAAGGAGGATTCAAAAGGATCCAACCAATCGAAGTCAATAGCGAAGAGGAACGGTTGGTGGCGAAGCGTGCGATGGAGGTGCAACGGGAGGTAAACCGGGCAGCGCGTGCGGCCCGCTTGGGCATCTGGAGTCTAACCGAAACATTCTTGGCCCTGCCCGGAAAAGACCGGGAAGGAACAAGAGTTTTGGATCATTAAAGAGTGATTTTGCGTCTCATGTGAAAATCTGGCCATCCTTTTAAAATTTTTCATTTGACTTCTGATCTACATCAACCTATCATGGACTGCGACGCTTGTATCCCGCAAAGATTTGCGGGGTCGAGTGCTGGCATGGCGTTTGTCGTGTCACAAGATGGCTCTTGGTGGCAATGGCTGGATGCCAGGTGTTAACGGGAGTGCTATCGAGGGATAGTCTACCCATCGAAAATTTTCGTTACGGTTACGGATATTCTGGAGCAATCCATGAGTGGTCGTGTTTGTTCAATAGAGATGTCACCAGGCAAAACTCGTCGCGTTTTAGCCGGCATACTCGCGGCGGTTCTGGTCGGCCTTGCGCCTTGCGCCGGGGCTGCACCGGCGATTCACTCTTTGGCAGCCAGGTCGTCCGCGGGCCATCAGGTTCGTTTGAGGTATAACCATGTTGTCTCCGTCCGTATCAGCGGCCAATCGCTGGGCCAGGAGGTTCTTTCCAGCGCCGAAGATGACAACTCCGGGGTATGTGTAGATCCACACAATGCCAGCGTGCTGCTCATCAATCTGGATGCCGCGGTGCCAGGCAGGGTCAACACCGGCGCAGCGACGGGCCCTTCCGTCGTGGGGGTGGTGCAAACGGAAAATCACACCGCCATGGCGGGAACGCTCGATAATGCCCTTGCCGATGTGAACGCCATTGGTATTGTGGCAGTGAATTTATCGCGCTAAGGACTCGGCTTAATCTTCCCACTGGGCGTTGGAATAAACATTTTGTACGTCGTCGTTGTCCTCCAGGGCGTCGATCAGGGCTTGTATCTTTGCCGCCGCTTCACCGGTGACCGCAATGGTCTGGCTGGGAACTTTTACCAATTCAGCGGACACAATCGGCACGTTGGCGGCGGCCACCGCCTTGCGAACTTTTTCCAGATCGGCCATTTGGGTTTGGATGACATAACCTTCCGGCGAGGTTTGCACATCCTGAGCGCCGGCTTCCAGGGCAAGTTCAATCAGGGCGTCTTCTGCGATGGAGGCTTTATCGATGGCGATAATTCCCTGCACCGAGAACATCCACCCCACTGAATTCGCCGCTCCCACCGCCCCGCCGTTTTTGTCGAAAATCATGCGAATTTCCCCGGCAGTGCGGTTGCGGTTGTCGGTAAGGGCGTCCACCAAAATAGCTACTCCTCCGGAACCATAACCTTCGTAAATAGCGCTTTCGTAGTTAGCGCCGCCCAGTTCGCCCGTGCCGCGTTTGACCGCTTTTTCAATCGTATCGTTGGGCATATTGGCGGCCCGGGCTTTGTCCATGGCGTAGCGCAAAGCCAGGTTGTCATCAGGATTTCCGCCGCGCTTGGCGGCGATGATGATCAGTCGGGCCAGCTTGCTCCACACTTTGCCGCGCCGGGCATCAACGACCGCCTTTTTATGTTTGATCGACTTCCAATGGGAATGTCCGGCCATACCAGAAACCTCTTCTTATAAAAAGCCAGTCCCTCATCGCATCCGTAGGGGCGCTTGGCCATCGCGGCCCAGCTCGCTGTTGGTGCCTCCGACCGCGCCCAATGCAAGGTGGGTATCATAAGCGAGTAGAGGATTTTGTGCAGCGCAGGCCCGCGCTGTGTCGCGTCAAGGAAGTGTCCTGCGAACATCGCGACCCACGGAAGCGTCAAGCCGAAAAAACAACGTCCACTGTCCTGGCACCAGTGTCAATGGATGGAGCTGCGCCAGACCAGTGCATGGGCATGATTTTCTCCGGCGGTGGGGACGGACCGGCTCCGGGCCGGCAGATGTTCAATGATGTTTCGGATATTGCCCGGCGGGTGCATGGACGCCAATGTGGCCGTGCCGCTGGCACCCTTGGCAATCCACCAGCGGATAACAGCGATCTGCCCCGAAGTAAGCTGGCGGCGACTGCGCGGCGGCATGTGATGTCGCTGCCACAGTGGACGGGCTATCAACCGATACAGCAAGCTTCGGTCCGGATTACCGGCAATGACCACCGGCCGGCCCCGGCTGCCATGCCGCAACCACCAGTAGGAATCCAAGCGTAAATGGCCCTTCTGTTTGTCGCGCCCATGACAACGAATGCAATTCTGGGTAAAAATTTTCTGTACGTAACGCCCATAAAAGCTGGTTTGGCTATCCAAGACCGGCCGGAGCATTGGGCGTTGCAACATCCAGCCGCCGGTCTGACCGGCCGCGGAGGCCAGGGGACGCGTTTCCAGACCGCCGGTAGCGTGGTCGCCGGAACGCCCCGTCTGCCGATTGCCCAACAGCGGCTTGAGCAGCGGCGGCGCATATTTGCTTAGATAACGCCCACCAAAAGTCAGTGCTCCACCAAAGTGCGCGGCAACGGCCATGATGACCAAAGCGGGCAGCAGCACGGAATAGTAGACGATCCCCACGTTCTTTCGCCATAACCAGATGCCCAGAAGCGCCACACTCAGCACCGCCACGGTGGTTCCCAGCCAGCGATGCCAGAACAGGATATGATGATTGTAGCCGCCGCCGCTGGCCAGCAACCAGCCACACGTCGCTGTCACCAAAGCCGCGGGTGCGAGAATCACCAGAATAAACCCACGGGCCGCACTGATATGCCGGTATCTCTTGAACCGGGCCACCAATTCCATCAAGCCAAGCAGTACCAGAAAGCCGATCGGCAGATGCACCAAAAGCGGATGAAAATGCCCCAGGAATTTAACCCAGTTCGTGGCGGCAAGAATATTGGTCAGTATCATGTCTTATTGCCTTAAGTAATATATCCGGTTTTATAGAGTGCCCGTTTGGAGATACGCATCTTTCGGGCGGCAGGTACACAACGCCGCAACAGAGCAGCATTCATGTCGGAGCCACATCGCCGGGGCGGCTGTCCAAAGGGCCCCATCCATTCAACGCGTTGTGTGGCTGGAGATTGCAAAGGTTACGCGCTGGAGGCGACGGCGGGAGCGGGTGGGGCCAGGGAGGATTTGGCCACCGCCTGCATCGACGCGGGAATATCGGCGATATCTTCCGGTGGTTGACCATCCACATGTCGGCGAATCAACAGGTAAATGGCCGAATTAGCACAGAAAAAATAAGAAATGGTATAGGCCCCAATCAGGCTGATGGTTAAAAACAGCCAGAAGTAAAGGGCCTGGGCCCCCAGAAATTCCGACCCGCTCATGGCCCACCAGTTGATGTGCGGGCTAAGATGCTCGAAAGTCGGGGTGGGCCAGATCGAATCCAGCTTACCTTGTCCGGAATACCATCCATGCACATGGCCAAACATATTCATGCCCCATCCGAGAAAAAGATGTGTGGCCGCCAGCAGTAAAAACAGGGAAAAACTTACAAACAGGTTGGTGATAACGCCGTAAACCAGGCCCAGCAGAGAATAAAAGGCCAGCCGCCACGGCGCCGCATACACGTAACTGAAACTGCGGCTGATGGCATCAAAAGAATCCGAGTCTTCCGCCGCAATGGTCGGATACATCAGCATGAAACCTCCCAGAAGTCCCAGCAGCATCAGCATGATCAGCAGGCCGCCCAGGAGAAAAATCACGAAAAATACCCCGATAAATATCTCTCCAATGAATGGAATGGCTCCCGGCAGCGCCAGTAAAGTTAAAACCAGACCGGTGCCCAAAATGGTCAGAAACGGCAGCAGCGGGGTCAGAATAAACGTGAAAAGTTTGCGGCGGGCAAAACGCCAGAGCACGGGCCAATCGGCGGCGCGGCCCGTGGATTGAAGCATGGCGCGGCGGCATATAACCGCCCCGGCCAGGGCAATGGCGATGAGGGAAATGGCCAGAAAAGCCACAATGCTTAGCAGGTAAGCCGCGCGATGCAGCCACAGAGACATGCCGGTTTCGCCGTGCATCCGATAAAGCGGCGGTGCGCCGGCCAGCAGCCAGACCGGTCCGGCCCACACCATGTCCGCGATGGATCCGACCATAGAAGGTGAGGTGAGCACTGGTTTGCGATATTCGGGCAGTAAATTGCCGGTTATCGCCAGGTTAGAAGCGAATCCGGCGGCACCATGGTTGCCGACCGGTACAATCGTCAGCGGATGGAGGGTGTTCGAGCAGAGGGCGGAAAATTGACGCGTTTCGTAACGCAGGAAGGCGGCAAAGATGCCTGTTCCCACGGTTTGCCGCAGCACCCGCATTTTACTTTGCAATCGCCCGGAGGCAATTCGGCGCTCGGCGGCGGAAACAGGGGGCGTGGCTTGCAAACGGGAAAAATAGCTTTTTTCATAGGCGCTGCATAACCGGGCATAGGCCAGTCGCGGCGATGCGGGCAGCGTTTTGTAATCGGCCAGGCTGAAAGGCTCTCCGCAGGTTTCCATAAGTTCGCCAAGCTGCGCCACGCGCGAATCGCGGTTGGATTGCAGCAATTGCCGGTAATAGGTGTGCGGTGCCGATACGTAGGCGGTGATTTCGCCGGGCAACACCTGCGGCCCCCAGCACAGATCCAGCAGCCGGCCGCTGGCGTAGATAATCGCAATAGCCGCCAGCGCCGCCAGCAGGCACGTGGGCTGGATGGCCTGACGAAAAGCCTTGAAGATACGGCTGAATTCAAACATGGATTCCCATTGGGCCTGGCGCAAAACGTACTGTCGCGGCGGCGGCTGATCATTGATGGCGGGGGGCGTTGAAGGCATGGATGACATCGATGGCTCCTGCGAGAAAAGTCGGCGGCAGTCAGGCCCCGGGGCTGGTGGCCCATTGCAGTTTAGTACCCAGCAATTGCCAGTGCGACAGGGTGGGGTTTTCCACCAGTTTCAGCGATTGCTCCGCCCGCTGGATCAGAACGTAATGATCCGGCCGCAAAGGTTCGAGCACCTGCCCGTCAAAGCAGACGCGCGTGCCTTCATTGACGCGGACCGGTTCAATGCGAACCAGGGCATGATCGGCAATGACAACGGGGCGAAACGACAGTGAATGGGCGCAAATGGGGGTAATGACCATGGCGGACACATCCGGGGAAAGCAGGGGTCCATTGGCTGACAGGTTGTAGCCGGTGGAACCGGATGGTGTGGAAACAATCAGACCATCTCCGCGGAAGGTGGTGGTGTGATGGCCATCGATACGTACTTTTATTTCGATCATGCGGAACGGGGCCCCGGAATTAATGACAATATCGTTGAGGGCCACATGTTCAAAAAGCGGAGCCGGGGACGTTGCGTTGTGGTGGCCGGGGCTGCCTTCGTACGGCCCGTAGATTCCGCCGCGGATCATCAAGCGCGTGGTCAGGGGCATACGATTGGCAACAATAGCGGCAATATGAGTTTTGAACTCCTCCATGGAGAATCCAGCCAGATAACCGAGCTTGCCAAAATTGATTCCCAGCACCGGCGTGCCCTGTCCCAGCAGCACGCGCGCGGCTTGCAAAATGGTGCCGTCACCGCCAAGGGTTACCACGATATCCGGCTGAAAGTCTGCCAGACTCTGGGCACAGGCTACGGTGAAAAATCGAGTCTGCGTATTGGGCATCTGGCGGGGAACCCAGTCGGCCAGTTCTTGCGCCGCGCTGGCGGCATCGGGTTTATTCATATTGGCGATTAAAGCCATGCGCATGAAGGACAGGATACCCTGAGGTAGCCGTTGCGGCCAGCGTACGTCGTCTGTATACGTCGTCTGTATTAGTTTGTTTCAATGGTGCCGCCACAGGTTGGTTCTTTGGAACCTGACGGTGTACACGCTACAATATGGCGTGGCCGCAGTGGGCGTTGGTTTCTCCCGGTATAGAGCAGTGGAATTTACAGGAGTGCATAATGCTGGACCAGCAACGGGTAGAACGATTTAAAAATATGGTTCTTGCCGATCCAGAAAATGAGCTGGGCTATTTTTCACTCGGGCGAACTTACGTGGATGGTGCGGCCTTTAAGGAAGCAGTGCCGGTGTTGTTGCAGGCCATTAAGCTTAACCCCGGTCTTTCGCAGGGGTATGTTCTCTTGGCCCTGGCCCAGCGCGGCGTTGGCGATACGGAAGGGGCCGTGAATACCTTGACCCGGGGGTATAAAATTGCCCAGGAAAAGGGAGATTTAATGCCGCGCAACCAGATGGCGGATATGCTCAAGGACATGGGGGCCGAAGTTCCGGCCGAAAAAGTCGCCCAGTTGACACCGGAACTGGCTGCGGCGGGCAATATCCAATGCCGGCACTGCGGGCGTGTGACGGCAAAAATGGTGGAAAGGCCGTTTGGCGGGGCACTGGGAGAGCAAATTTACCAGAGTGTCTGTCATGGCTGTTTTCAATCATGGATCCGCCAGGGCACGAAAGTTATCAACGAATTGCGGCTGAATTTAACGGAGCCGGACGCCCAGGAGATTTATGACCAGCACATGAAACAGTTCCTGGGTTTGGATGAAGCTCGGTGATAGCCTGCCGTGGACGGTCCGAAACCTGACGCGGGATAATTCGTTTTAAGCAAGAGGTGACCAATGGAAATGCAACTGCTGACCAAGGAAGAAAAACAGAAACTTCAGGAGCACCTGAAAAAGATGATTGATACCCGTCCTTCAATCGCTGCGCGCATTGCCGAGGCGCGAGAGAAGGGGGATCTCAAGGAAAACGCCGATTATCATGCCGCCCGCGAAGAACTGGCGCTGCTGGAGGCCCGCATCAAGGACTTGGAACTGCGGTTGCGTTTTGCCTCCGTGGTGGATCCCAACGATATTCCGGCGGACATGGTATTCCTCGGCAGCACGGTGAAAGTCCGGGATTTGAAAACCAAGGATATGGAACTATTTCGGCTGGTGGGCGAAATCGACAAAGGATCCTTTGATGCGGATTCTGACGTCATGGAAGTATCGGCGAAGAGTCCGCTGGGAGAGGCACTGATGCGCGCCAGGGTTGGACAGACTGTGCGCGTGAATGTGCCGCGTGGTGAAATCCGCTATGAAATTATTGCTGTGAGTTAGCAACCCACGTGGCCGCCGACAGCGCGGCTTGGGGAAGGACGGAACAACGGGCAGAGCTTCCAGTATGGATACAGTTGATCACATAGGGTTATCCGAATCGCAAGCGACGGTTCTTGATGAGCCGGGATCTACGGACGGCATCACTGTTGGCGCGCAGGATTCCTTCATGGGGGTGGCTGTCGATGGCGCGGAAATCAATCCCTCTGATCTTGTGGATCACGAACTGGAGGAACATGTCCTGGTGAAATGGCCGGATACCTTCGGTCTTCCACCGGAGGTGTTCAGCGATATCGCTGCAACCAGTGCCGGGCAACGGATTGTGGTGGTTCACAAACACGATGGAGTGGCGTACTCCACGCTTTTTTCAATTTTCGCCGCCCTTCTTTTGGATAGTCTCCTCCTGGGCGGTTTGTATTTTTTAAATCACGTGAAATGGTCCAGGCCGGCGGCCGTAACCCAGGACATCGGCGTTACGGCCCATCACGATAGCACGGCTATTGGCGGCCTGGTATTGTCCGGCGCACCTCACCGGGCGAAACCAACGGATCCGCTTCACAACTGGCGGATGTCGGCGCTACCACCGCCTTCAGAGTTGCTTTCTCTCACCGGGCGCTCCCGGCAATCGTCCGGGTCTCTGCTCACGGGAGCCATGGATATTCCGCAGAAGCATCTGGTGATCGGTGTGGCCCAGGGGCCCAATACATGGGATCAGCCGCGGCTACCCAAAGTTCCGCATGTGCTGGCCCGTCCCAGGCAGCATCGTGATACACACATGCACCATGTGAACTCTGCGGTCCATCCGAGATCGCGCGGTCCGCGCAGTCGCGGGCCTTTCCAGCCGGGCGGCCAAGATGATGGCGTCACGTTTAATTTCGTGAAAGATCCATCCAACTTTCCTGGAGCGGGCGGCTCCGCCAGGGGACGCGGTGGTTGGTCGGCGGATAGTCTGGCTACCCCCAAACAGGATCCTCTTCCTGAATTGCCGTTAAAATACATGCTGGCTGGTGCCAAGGTGCAAATTGAGGTTCGGGTGTTGGTGCTGCCGGATGGCCGGGTCAGAAAAGTAACGATTGTGAAATCATCGGGCCATCCCACCATTGACCACTTATTCAAGGGAGCGATTCTGAATCATTGGAAGTTTGTTCCTGCCCGCAAGAACAATATTCCCATTCGTAGCTACTGGCAAGAGAGCATTAATGTTAACGCCGGCTAGGCGGCCGGCCCAGGTTGAAGTAATCGGTGGTTCTCTGCGAAAAGCCATCCCCCAATTTGATGTTGCCAAAAAGCTTGCCGGGCGACCGCTGGAGCGGGTGATGCTGCACCGCGGACTGGCCGGCAAAGCCCTGCGGCAAATTGGGCGGTTAGCGCTCACGGCCATGGTCTGGCCGCGGTTTGTCGCCCCGTTTTGGTGCCGCGTGGCACATTACCAGATGCCCATCAAGGCGCTGCCGGCCGCATTTGAAAACTATCGCATCGCCCATATCAGTGATCTGCACACCGGAACCACGCGTCAGCGGTTTCTGCGGCAATTGGCGGAAACAGTATCCGCGGAAAAACCGGATATGATCGTGGTGACCGGCGACTGGATTGATTATCACCCGGAGTCATTGGACAAACTGGCTGAAATTTTGCCCCTGCTGCAGGCCCGGGATGGTGTGACCGGAATTTTCGGCAATCACGATTATCATGAATATTCCTGGCGGCACGTAGGGGCCAGATCCTCTCACCGAAGCATTCACAAGCGGCTGGGACGAATGTTGCAACAGCATGGTGTGCACCTTCTGGTGGATGAGGCCCGGCCGGTGGAGCGATCCGGTGAGCGTCTCTGGTTTGTGGGACTCGATGAAATGTGGGTGGGCAAATCGAATCCGGAGCGGGCTTTTGCGTCGGTGCCGCCGGGGGCGGCTTGCATCTGCCTGCAGCACAATCCGGATGGTTATCCACGACTTAAAAGTTATCCGTGGCAATGGATGCTCTGCGGACATTCCCACGGCGGGCAAGTGGTGCTGCCCATCATCGGCCCGCTGTTTTTGCCGATGGAGAACCGGCAGTGGATTCGCGGGCTGTTTTGTTTTCCGGCCGATGGACCTGTTGAAAAGCGTATGTTTGTGAATCGGGGCGTGGGTTATAGCACGCCGCTGCGCATGTTGGCCGCACCGGAAATCGTGTTTTTCTCGCTGCGCACAATCCCTGGCATCGCCACGCCTGTCCAGCCGGCGGCGGCGGGACTACAATGAGGATGTGTTGACCAAAACCAGAACAACCTGGCGGCGTGCCTTGGCTCTGATTGAAGCCAGGGCCGAGCGCGTTGATGTTTCTGCCGCGTGGCCGGCCGAGAATATGGCCGATCTGAAACGTTGTGGAGCTTTGACCTGGGCTGTTCCCCGTGCGTTCGGTGGCACCGGGATGGATGCAGTGCTGTTGCACCAGCGGTATGAAGAACTGGCCCGGCGATGCCTGACCACGGCCTTAATTTTTACCCAGCGTGACTCGGCCGTGGGCTTTTTAGTGTCCGCCGCCAATGCGCCAATTTCGGCGCAACTGCTGAGGTCCATGGCCCGGGGAACAGTTTTCGCTACCATCGGCATTGCCCAGTTGACCACCTCCGGCCGGCATCTGCCGCCGGCGGTCGTGGCCCGCCGAACTTCCGGCGGCTTTCGTGTTTCCGGTCGAATACCCTGGGTAACCGGGGCCGCGCAGGCCCAGCGCATCATTGTGGGAGCGGTCACCAGCGATGGCCGGCAAATACTCTTGGCCCTGCGCGCCCGCCAGCCTCGCGTGGTGGTGGAAACCCGCAGGGATATGGTGGCCCTTAACGCCTCCTGCACCGGGGCGGTGCAACTCCGGCATGTATTGGTGCCGGATGCCGATGTACTCATACCGCCCTGCAACAACGCCCTGGCGCTCCGCAGCGGGCACAGGTCGTTTGGTTTAAGTACGTGTGTGTTGCCGTTGGGGGTGGCGGCCGGAGCTCTGAGCATGGCCGAGGATCTGGCAAAAGCCAGGTTTCACACTTGTCGCGGTGCCATCACCGATTTACGCCGAGAATATACCCATTTGGCCGCACGGGTGTACCGGGTGGGGGCAAGTTCGCGGCTTTTGCAGAAGCCGGGGATCGGCGCACAATTAAGGGCACAGAGCAATCATCTTGCGGCGTGCAGCGCGCTGGCGGCGCTGGAACTGGCCAAGGGACGCGGATTCATGTGTGAAAGCCCGGCCCAGCGGCGGGCCAGAGAATCGTTGTTTTTCTTCGTGTGGTCCAGCCCGACCGTGGTGATTGAGCAAACACTGGCTTTACTGGCCTGGCGTGGCGGGCGGTGAATCGGGACCGCCAGACAGCTAAGCTCCTGCTGACTGGATCAGCGGCTACATAGATGGCGCACCGGGTCGGTTCTTACGCCAAGGTATGATCGCTTTAGACCTTATCCGTCAAGTTCGGGCGGAATTGATCTGCGAACCGGATTAACGCACAACTGCGACGGCCGGTTGGAAAACCGATGGCTGCGGCGGAGTGGTGGGGGCCGGCAGGTGTTTGTCGGTGCGCAGAAGATCGGCAAATTCCGCCGCCGGTAAAGGCTTGCTGAAGAAGTATCCCTGCATCGACTGGCAACCCAGCAATCTCAGCAACGTCAACTGTTCTTCTTTTTCCACCCCTTCGGCCACGGTGCGCAACTGCAGATTGTCGGCCAGGTCAATAATAGTATCCACCACCGCCAGATCTTTAGGATCATCCATCATGCCGCGCACAAAAGAGATATCAATTTTCAGCGTGTCAATGGGGAATCGGGTCAGGTAACTCAAGCTGGAATAGCCAATACCGAAATCATCCAGCGAGAAGCGAATGCCGGTTTTTTTGATTTCCACCATCCGATTGCACAGCACATCGGTCTGGGCCATCAGGGTGCCTTCGGTAATTTCCAGTTCCAGCAGCGTCGGGTCGACGCCGGAATTCTTAAGAACACGACGTACGGTGTCCGGCAGGCTAGGCTCGCGGCATTGCAGCGCGGAGAGGTTCACGGCCACCGGCACGACGGGCAACCCGGCATCTTGCCAGAGCCGGATTTGATTGCATGCAGTTTTAAGAATCCATTCACCCAGTACGGGCATCAGGCCTTTGTCTTCCGCCAGCGGAATAAACTTAGCGGGAGAAATCAGCCCGCGCGTCGGATGTTGCCAGCGCAGCAGGGCCTCCGCACCGATAATGCGCCCGGAATTCAGATCCACCTGCGGCTGATAGTGCATGGACAGTTCATCCCGGGTCAAGGCCAGCCGCAGATCATTTTCCATCCAGAGATTTTCAACCGTGGCGGCATGCAGTTCGGGGGAATGAATGGCCACGCAATTGCGCCCGTCTTTCTTGGCCCGGTAGAGGGCTTCATCCGCGTTACGCAGCAGGTCGCTGCAATCCGCGCCATCGCGCGGAAACAGACTCAGGCCCATACTGCACGTAACATGGAAGGTGTGGCCGGAAATTACGAACGGCACATTCATGGATTCCAGGATTTTTTCCGCCACCCGGTTGACTTCCGCTTCGGATGGAACCTCGGGTAAAAGCACCACAAATTCATCGCCACCCAGGCGGGCCACCGTGTCCGCCTCGCGCAGGCTGGATTTGATGCGATGGGCCGCCATCTTCAGCAGATCGTCGCCGCTGTCATGGCCCAATGTATCATTGACGTTTTTGAAGTTATCCAGATCCAGAAAAATCACCCCTACCATCTGGTCGTGCCGGCGGGCATGGCGGATGGTTTGTCCGAGCCGGTCGTTCAGCAACATGCGATTGGGCAGATCAGTCAGGGCATCATGATAGGCCAGGTAGCGGATGCGGTCTTCGGCGAGTTTGCGTTCGCTGATGTCGCGAAAAATGCCCAGCAGGAGGGGATTCCCCTGAAACACCACGCGGGACTCAGCCAGTTCCACCGGGAATGTGGTGGTATCCTTGCGCACCGCCATGACGGTGGTATTGATGCTCTGGCCGCTTTCCAGCACGCCCTTTTGCCGCAGCATGCATTCCGGCCGAATTTCCCTGGGAAACAGTATCTCGCCGTGACACTCCTGCATTTCCGATCGCGTATAGCCGAATTGTTCCGCAGCGCGTCGATTCAGGTCAATAATACGGCCGGTGTCATCCATCAAAATAATGGCATCTCCGGCACTTTCCATAATCAGGTGGTAACGCAGTTCTGAATCGCGCAGGGCCTGTTCAGTGTTGCGGCGGTGCTTTTCACGTTCCATATCGTCCAGCGCAAAAGAAATCCCGTGCGACATTTCAATGAGCAGTCCGCTGACCTGCGAATCAAAAAAGTTTTCGGCTAACGCGTAAACGGCCAATACCGCAGTGGTTTTTCCGTTGCGGCGCAATGGGAAAATCGCCGCCGAATTCAGGCCCATGGTTCCAAATGTGGCCGCCATATCCACGTCGGATACGGCCTTGAGATGATTATTCACCACCGGCTCGTCAATGGTAAAAGCCCGGATGATGGGATTGGACGCAGACATAAGTTCGGGATGCGTGGTATCCAGAAAATCACGCAGATGTTCACGCAGGTCGCCGTGCGCGGCGACGATGGCAATTTTGCCACTGGCCGGATCCTTTTCGGCAATCAGGGCCAGCGCAAATCCACCATACTTCACGGCGATTTCACAGATCTGGGTGAACAGCTTGTCCGGTTCACAATGGCGGGCGATGAGTTCATTGGTCTGGCTCAGGGCGGCATAGAGGTTGTTGGCCCGGCGCAGATTGCGCTGCGCGCCCACCTGTTCGGCCATCGCCGTTTTCATGGAATGATACATGGCCAGAAATAAAAGCAGCACACTCACGGCTACAATCAGCGTGATGGCCAGCGAAATAAAGAAACGCCATTGCAAATACGTAACGCGATCTTGCGTGCTTTGGGCCAGATTCCGGGCGCAGGCTTCATACACCCGGCGTGCATTCAGGGCGGCATCCGACAATTGTTTGAGCATCATGGCTCGTTGGTCGCGTTTGGCAAACTGGTAGCCCGCGTTCCGGCTCCATTGACGTATGGCCCGAGTGTTCACGATCAACTGGTCCAGCCCCCTGGTAAAGTCATGCGGTTGCGTGGCCTGCAGGGCCAGCGTATGCACCAGGTCGCTGCGCGTGGTAAATGCCGCCGCCTCGAGCTGATCGATCACCTGCCGCAGTTCATGCATGCGTGTTGGCGAAGCACCATGGTCCGGAGGCAAGGTGAGAATCAGATTCTGTAATACGGTCAGCCGTACCAGGATGGCCGGAATTTGCATGCGCAGCACATTGATCTGATAGAGAGTGGCAGGACTGTCCTGGGACAGCACCTGGGCGCTCTCCGCACCGCGCACAATGGTGGTCCACAAGTTGGTTCGCAGTGCCGCGTAGCGCTGGCGGAAGTCTGACTTGGTGAACACATTTTGATTGGCAAGTATATTCCGCCAATCATGCGTGAAGATATTCCAACGGGCATTGATATGCAACTGGGCGGCGAGCTTCTGGTTGATGGGATTGAAACTCTGGATTTTATGATTGATCCGCGCGGCAATCTGATTCAGGTGCACGGCGGCGGCCTGGTCACCGTTCCGGGCCTGCAACAGGTTGCGCTCATGCAGTTGCAGCAACTGCATCAAGGGGATTAAAGGCCGCACGTAAACAGCCCAGCTTAATTCGCGCTTAGCCGATCTTATTTGTTCCGCTTGCGTAAAGTAGTATTGGATGGCCGGTACCGCAATGGCCAAGGCAATGGCACACCCGACCAGAAGAACCGCCCTGGATTGGATCAGTCGGTGTTGGAGACCTCTGAGCAATTGTTGCATGTATTCCCAAACCTCACCTGATTTATCGGCACATGGGTGAATAAACCTGAGTTTGAGGCAATGGATGCCGGCAGGCCTGCGGACGGCTACAAAAACACTCGGAACTGATGGAGCATTGCAGTTATTATCGGGCTGAAGGAAGTGGGTTCGCCGCCGGCGGCTGGCCCGCACGGGGCGGCACTTGCCATGGAGGCTGTGGAAGCCTGATCATATATTCTTGGATGGGCAGGATTTATATGCGGGCGAGAGGAGTCGAACCTCCACATCTTGCGATACCAGAACCTGAATCTGGCGCGTCTGCCAATTCCGCCACGCCCGCGTAGCTTCGAGCCGGTATCCTAGTCGCAATTCACCTGAAAATCCACCAGCCGTCACTGTCTCAACCCGGCCGCGCCGTCGGATTGAAAAAGACACCTTCGGAATCATCGGGATCAAGCGATGAGGTTTTTACACTGGCCTTGCTTTTGAGAATGGCTTAAAGCTGCGGCAGACTGTACAGCGTGGTAGCCGTTTTACGCTTCCATCAGCACCTTGCCCACAGCCCGTCTGGCCAATCGCCATATTTCCGCCGATCCATGGTACGAAATCCGCCAATATATGCGGCGCACGTCGGCCACCGATATCGCATGCCGGTCTCCCAGCCACGAATTGGCGGCAACAAAGGCCGGGTATTCCACCTTGTATCGGGCATACAACGCATCCCATCGTTGCCGGAACTCATCATCGCAGATCTCATCGGCGGCTCGCTGGCTTAGCAGATTGTACACGTCCAGAGCCAATGGCAACATTTTGGTCAGTCGCGTCAACTCCGCTCGGGAATACTCCACATGCCGCAGCGAAGTATCGATGAATTGCCGTTCATAATAAACCATCTCATCCTCCACCAACCGCCAGGTCATCGCCAGTCCGCGGGCAACCCGCAGGATTTCCCGGCGGGTGTCGGCCAACAGCCGCTCGTAAGCAACAACCACCAGGGGTTTTCCAAGGGTGTCCTGCACAGCTTGCACTGTACACTCCAGCCACAAGGCCAGGCCCGTTGCGAGTTTGAGACCTGACGAAACCAAGAGTGACTGGGCCACACTGGCGGGATTGCGCAAAGCGAGCATATAGCGATCTTGATAATTCAAATCCGCAAATACCCGCTGCCAGAAAAAAAGCAGCCGGTTGGCCCGTGGGTCCTTGAAGGCCCAAACGTTTTCATCTGCGAATTTATTCTTTAGTAAACTTTTGGCTTCTTGCAGCAATCCAGCGTACTCTTCTGCGGATTCCACCACTTCCCGCCGGCATACCGGCCAGCCCAAATGGCGGCCTGCCAGCTCCAACAACCTGGTATTGATGCGCTGCGTAGGTACATCTTCCCAAAATCCGGACGGATTATTCAAATTGGGCCTTACCAGGTCGTCGCCGAGCTTAATCCCAAACACCGGCAACATTCGGGTCAGGGCACTGGTGCCGCTGCGCGGCGTACCCAAAACCACTACCACCGTCTGTTTTTCCCACGTCATACCAGTCTGCCTTCCTTGCACGGCGCGTGCAAATCCCCGGGCCATTCCAGGGTCTGCAAGGCCCCCACATAACTACACGATTGCACGGACGTTTGGTTGCAGTTGGCTCGATTGGTCCTGGTTACGAGACTTGGTAACGCTGTAAACAGAAAGGGGCGGGCCTTTTTGGCCCGCCCCAGCGTTCAAAACCCATAACCTTTTTGCGGTTGTTAAAACTTGAACTGGAACTGTACCTGGCCGATCCAGTCGTTGGTGCCAGCCGTGGTGCCCAAGTTGGTATTGGTATAGGCGGCATTGTTGACGTAGGTAACCGCGGTCTGAATCTTGGCGTTTTCACCGAAGATGTAGTAATTCAGACCGAGCGTTCCTTCGTACATGTGCTGACCGGTGTGGCTGAAGAGCAACTCACCGGCGCGACCGGCAATTTCCCACTTATGCGGCACCAGGAAATAGCCTACTTCGCCGTAGTAACCCAGTTCTCCAAGTGAGCTGTAGCCGAAGGTAGCCACCGGCGTATTGTCGTAGTGCTGGTAATACACCGCACTGTTGAACGAGAAGCCGCGGTACTTGGCGTGAGCGTCAACAGTGGCGCGTACCAGGCCGCCGTTTAGCGTGTAAGAAGCGAAATTTCCGGCGGTGGTGGGCAAGCCGGGATTGCTGGTGGTCTGCTGAAGTGCTGAATTCTGCGATTCATAACCCGCAGCGGCACCAAGCAACCACACAAAGTGCTGGTTATCTTCGACATCTGGGGAGTCGTTGAAATCTGAAATCTTTCCAGCACCTGCGAAATTGACACGGCCATAAACGCCCATCCGGTTGCCAAAGTGGCCGCCTGGGCCCACGGCACCGTTATCCTGGGAGGTGGAGCCGTTGTTCACCTGGATTTCGTAATTGAGTTTATGGGTAATGAGAGTGCCATCCAAGTCCACGGCATCAGATCGTACCGGGTCGAACGGGGCTTCCACCACCGCAAAATCCGGAAATTCCGTTCCAGATGAGAAGTATTCTACATGGGTAAACGGCACCAGCATGGAACCGGCCCGCACCACAAACATGGGGCTGAACTTATACCCGGCCCATGTATCGAGGATGGCAAAGGCGTTGTTGCTGCCGGCCGATGCCCCGCTGATACCGGTTTGAAAGTCACCGGAGATGCAGTAGATGAAATTCTGGAACGCATTGCCCGAGAGAATCAGCCGGGCCCGGCGAAAGTTAAATCCGCTGTAGTTCTTATGAGCGCTGCTGGCTCCGGCGGGCGTGCTGGCGGTGCCGGCGGCGGCATAGCTATACCGGAACTGCAAGTAGCCGTTGATGTTCAGTTGAAAATCTTTATCGGCACTGCGGATGAAAAAGCCGTTGTCATAGCCCGCCTGAATCGGATTATCCAGATACTGGGATTCCTTTTTCGATTCTTTCAGCGTGCTTTCCACGATGGCCCGCACTTCAGCCGCCCGCTGTTTGGCCATCCACGCGGAATCCTGATGGGCCTTGAGCGTGTTAACCGCGGACTTGAGCGACTCAATTTCCTTCTGCAACTGGGCCACGGTGTCGCTTTGGGTGGCGGTCGCGCCGGCTGCGGCCGGAACCACTGAATTGGTCGGAGTTCCAGCCCACGCTACCGTGGCCAGCGCCAGTTGAGCTACCAAAGACGCCAACATAAGGCGTCCTTTAGCTCTGCCGATGGATGTTTGGTCTGCCATTTTTTTCTCCTTTTTTACAGCAGCCTTCCCTTGTCCTGAAATCCACACGACCCTACACCGAGCCGGTGAATACAGGAGGCATTATGGCCATCAGCGCTAGGAATCCATGAAGGCTTCATCATGAATCCGATAAATGTGTACCTGAAAAACTGCACCCCTTCCATGTTATAAGGTTATATATGTTGTGGAGTTAAGGGTGTTGTCCGGACAATGCCGCGGGCATCATAAGGCCATGCTTCCGGGCAGGCGTCGGTGGTGGCGATACAGGGGAGGTTCAAGTCCACAGAATCGCCGCAATGGATAAAATGCCGAATACCACTCCCACCAGGCCGTTGATGGTCATAAAGGCCAGGTTGATCCTGGAAATATCATCGGCCTTTACCAGGGACTGCTCGATGGCCAACAACGCTGCGACCGCGGCCAAACCGATCCAATACGTGATGCCCAGCCGCATGCCACCCCCGATGCCGGCTCCAAATGCCGCCAGCGCCAGAATGGTCAGCAGATGACAAAGGCGGGATATCCATAACGCCGTGGCCGCCCCAGCCCGGGCCGGAATTGAAAAGAGTCGCTCTCGCCGGTCCACCGCCTGATCCTGCAGGGCATAGAGAATATCAAAGCCCGCCGTCCAAAAAAGTACGCCCACGCCCAAAAATATCACCTGCCAGCCAAGGACCGGCCCCCGCGGCGGCACAATGGCCACCCAGGCGCTGAGTGGAGCGAGCATGAGCGAGGCACCGATAAAAAAATGGCAAAGCCATGTAAAGCGCTTGGTGAAGCTGTAAAACGCGATAAACGTCAGCACTGGCAGGGCCAGACTCACGGGATAGGCGTTTCCCAGCAGTGTGTAAAAAAGGCCCGTGGCAAGCACAAACAGCGCCCCGCTGATCGCCAGCACGAGAACCATAAAAGCCGGCGATATCTCGCCGCGGACGCTGGGCCTGTTTTCCGTGCGCGGGTTGCGGGCGTCGATGTGCCGGTCCGCCAGCCGGTTAAACGTCATCGCAAACGTCCGGGCCAGGACCATGCACGCAACAATCAATCCCAGACGCAGCCAGCCCGGCCACATCAGCCCGACGGTCCGGGAGGCCAGAAATGTGGCGATCAGGGCAAAGGGCAACGCGAAAATCGAGTGCGAAAATTTTATCAGGTCCAAAAATACTACCACCCGCCCCAACCATCCGGTTGGCTTTTTCGCCATACCCAAGCCAACCACTGATGGTAAATCCGCGGGCTGGTTTTGTCCCGTGCCTGTGGTGCTCATCTGCGCCGATTCCAATAAACCTGTGAAAAATCAATCCATCGCCGCCCGGGCTGCCGCGTTGTATTCCGATCTACTGTACAGTGCCCGAGCCAAAGCCATTCAGGCCGGCTTGTTTGCGTCTGCCAAGCCGCTGCTGCCGTGCGAGCCCCTGCTGGCATCTGCAGGATGCGGCGCTGCGGTGCCGGTCTTTCGCGTTCCCGCCCCCAGCCAGCGCGTATTCCATGTATGCTCAATACCAAAAAAGTCCAGCACGCGACCCGCCACCGTGTCCACCAGGTCATCGATTGACTGCGGATTCAAATAAAACCCCGGGCTCGCCGGACATACCACCGCACCCGCCTCCGTGGCCAAAACCATGTTGCGCAATTCCACCAGCCCCAGCGGCATCTCGCGGTGCACCAACACCAGCCGGCGGCGTTCCTTCAGCGTCACCTGGGCCGCCCGGCTGATAAGATTTTCCGACAGGCCATGCGCGATTTGAGCAAGTTTATTGCTTGAACACGGCACGACCACCATTCCCTGGTGGTTAAATGAACCCGACGCAATGCACGCTCCGATATCCTGGTAGGCCAGCGGGATGATTTGACCTTCTGCGGGCACCACGTCTGGTCCCAAAATGGCCCCCGGGGTGGGCTGTTCCAGCCCCAGTTCATCATGCAAAAGCCGCCGACCTGCCGGTGAAATTACCACGTAGCTGCGCACGCCGCCGGCGGTGAGGCCCTGGAGAATTCTACGCGCATAAACGGCCCCGGACGCCCCGGATATGGCCACAACCACTGTCTTTTCAAAGTGCATCATTACCTCACACGCCGGCATCTATTCCACCGGCTCTTCCGCCAGCAACCGCGATTCCCGGCGGGCATGTTCATGAAACCATTCCCAAATCCGCGGATGATTCAAAAAATCCGTTCCCAACGAGGCTCGCAGCTCCGGGCCAAAATCATGCCCCTGGCAATCCCGCAGATGGTCGAGCAGGGCCATCCCCGCGAAAAATCCCGACCCTTTCACCACATCCGGCAGTTTATGGCAGTACAAGGCCACGTTTTCCGATCCGATGCTTTGGCCGCAGCGCCGGCACCACCAGGAACAGCACACAATGCGCCGCATGAATTTCGACTGATCGCCAACCGCTTCCACAGGGACCAACCGGCCCCCGCGCCGTCCCGGTCGCTGCGCTGGCCGAGGTTTAGCCACCCCGCACCCCGCGGTAACAAACGCTGATGCCAAAGGTAAGCGAGCGGGCCGCCACATGCGAAAAACCCGCCTGCAGCATGCCGCTGGTCATCTGCTGGGGGGTGATAAAGGTGCTCACGCTGCGCGGCAGATAACGGTATGCCCCGGTGCGATCGCGACTGATCAGCGTGGCGGTGCAGGGAATTACCCGCCGAAAATAAAAATTATACAGGGCCCGCGGAAGTGCATGGCGCGGCAGCGAAAATTCCAAGATGATCAACCGCCCGCCGGGACGTAAAATGCGGTGAAATTCCCGCAGGCAGCCCTGCCAGTCGGCAACATTGCGGATGCCAAACGCAATGGAAGCGATATCCACACTTTGGTCCGCCAGCGGCAACCGCAAGGCATCCCCTTCCTGAAAAGAGAGCCTCGCAGCCGCCTCGCCCGTCGGCATCTTCCGGCAGGCACCCTGCAGCATTGCATGGCAAAAGTCGATCCCAATCACCCGTTTCGGACCGGCTTTCAAAAACGCCAGCGACAAGTCTCCCGTGCCGCAGGCGATATCCGCCACCACATCCGTGGACTTCACCCCGGCCATGCGCACCGCCGCGCGGCGCCAATAATGGTCAATCCACAGCGAATGTAAATGGTTGTTCAAATCATAGGAACAGGCGATGGCTGAAAACATCGCGCACACCCGGCCCGCCTTATCCGCCACGGCATGCGGATTGCTCAAACTCAAGGGATCCCACGATGACGGCGGGACCGGTGAAGATGCTGGGGGTGTGTTCATGCGGCTCCAAACCAGTTAAACCAATCTCATTATAACCGCCGGGGCGGGCTACGGCACGTCCCGCCGGGGAGGCCATGTGGCCCCGGGGTAAGCATGGCCCCAGCCGGCTTGCCCCCGCGGCGAACGGCCGCTATAGTATTGACGGCAATCAATACAGGAGGCCACCATGCAATACCGTATTTTAGGCCGAACTGGGGTCAAAGTGACGCCGCTTTGCCTGGGCACCATGAACTTCGGCGGGCGCAGTGACGAAACCGAATCGCGGCGAATTCTCGATGGTTACGTTGCCGCGGGCGGCAATTTCATTGACACCGCCAACGTCTATAACGACGGACGATCCGAGGAAATCATCGGACGATGGATGGCGGACACCCATAAACGCGATCAAATCGTGCTTTCCACCAAGGTGCACGGCCGACGATCCGCGTATGTCAATGACGCCGGCAATCATCGTTGGCACATTGTGCGCGAAGTGGAAAATTCGCTTCGGCGGCTGCGCACCGAACGCATTGATGTTTATCACATTCACCGCCCCGATCCGGACACCCCCATCGACCAAACCCTGCGCGCCTTGGATGATCTGGTGCGGCAGGGCAAAGTTCTGTATCTGGCCAGCAGCGTCTTTGCCGCCTGGCAGTTGGCCGAAGCCCACTTCATCGCCCGGCAATTGGGCACCGCCCGCTTTGATGTGGAACAACCGCAATTCAACATCATTGACCGGCGAATTGAAGCCGAGGTCCTTCCGTTCTGCCGCAAATATGAACTCGCCACCATCACCTGGGCACCGCTGGCCCGTGGTCGCCTGGCCGGTACGTATACACGCGGTGGCCGCAAAATTCCCCAAGGCACCTGGTACCACGCCCAGCAGAAGACCGATTTTCCCGCCAGCCAATGGCCGCTGATGGAAGCTCTCGACAAGCTCGCCGACGCCAAAGGCATCTCCAGCAGTCAATTCGCCATCGCTTGGTGCCTCCACGTGCCCGGCGTCACCTGCCCCATCATCGGCCCGCGCACGCTGGCCCAGTTGCAGGATAACATGGCGGCTCTGACGGTGCAGTTAACCCCGGAAGAACTTAAAGCCGTTGACGCTCTCAATCCACCCGGCAATTTATGCCGCGACCCCCACGCCGGCCCGGTACCACGCTGATATCCAGCGTGCTCCCAGCCCGGGTGCGATTTTTCCGGCTGGTTCACGATTGTAACGCCGCTTCCTCACGGGCGTTTTCGTTTTTCCGTAGCCGGCTGGACCCCTTCAGCCGCTTGAGGCACAGACGCCGAAATCCCGATGCGGCAATGAGCAAGCTATCGGGATTGACCAGGCGCAATGTGCTTCCGCCTTGCCAGAGCACACCGGCGGACCTGGCCGGTGGGCTCAGGCGGTGGACACAGCCAGGGTTCTTGCGGACCTCGTCGCCGTCTGCCTGCACAAAATTGATGTCGTTGGAGGAACGAACACGGGGCCTGGCTGACGGCCGTGCTGCGTGGGGCCGGCTGGCTCGAGGCGCACCGATCGCTTGATTGCCGGGACCGGCCGCCACTATGATGGTTTAATGTTCGGCGGTTGATACAGAAAGTGCAGTGTTGCAAGATGACGCCATCTTCCGACAGCCACAGCCGGTTTGATACTATCCTGCCTTTGAAAATTGACGGCGTGGACGCGCTGGCCACGCTGGCATTGGATCTGCGTTCCAGTTGGAACCGTGCCGCCGACGGCCTCTGGCGGCAACTGGATGGAGCCTTGTGGGAAGAGACGCGCAACCCGTGGGTGGTACTGCAAACGGTATCACCCGAAAAGCTGCGGAACCTGCTGGCGGATCCGGAATTTCGCAGCCAGGTGGAGGCTCAGGTGCAGGAGCGGCAGCGCTGTTTGGACGCTCCAAGCTGGTTTGGTCGGCATTATTCCAAGTCGCCATTGACGTGCGTGGCCTATTTCAGCATGGAATACATGTTAAGCGAAGCACTGCCGATTTATTCCGGCGGGCTGGGGAACGTGGCCGGTGACCAACTCAAGTCCGCCAGCGATCTGGATGTGCCCGTTGTGGCGGTTGGCTTGCTTTATCAGCAGGGTTATTTCCGGCAGGCCATCGATCATGATGGCAATCAGGAGGCCCTGTTTCCATACAATGACCCCGGCCAATTGCCCATCACGCCGTTGCGCCAGACCAATGGCGAATGGCTGCGGCTGGAAATAGCGTTGCCGGGCTATTCGGTCTGGCTGCGGGCGTGGCAGGTGGTGGTGGGCAGGCGCAAACTCTACCTGCTCGATAGCAACGATGTGGCTAATTATCCCATTCATCGCGGTATTACCAGCGAACTCTACGGTGGCGGGCCGGAACTGCGATTAAAGCAGGAGATATTGCTGGGCATCGGCGGGTGGCGGCTGCTGGAAGCCCTGGGCCTGCATCCGGAAGTGTGTCATCTGAACGAAGGGCACGCCGCCTTTGCCGTGTTGGAGCGGGCCCGCAGCTTTAAGGATAAGACCGGGCAGAGCTTTCATGCCGCGCTGGCGGCCACACGGGCCGGCAATTTATTTACCACCCACACGGCGGTGGCGGCGGGGTTTGACCGCTTTGCCCCGGCCCTGATCGCCCAGTATCTGGGCCGTTATGCCCAGGAAAAACTGGGTATTTCGCACCGAGATTTGTTCGCCCTGGGCCGGCAGAATCCCGCAGATGATCAGGAGCCTTTCAATATGGCGTACCTGGCCCTGCGTG
Source organism: Planctomycetota bacterium (assembly GCA_021851715.1). Lineage (GTDB taxonomy): Bacteria > Planctomycetota > Phycisphaerae > WQYP01 > WQYP01 > JABEVA01. Next base: position 24,687 of record JAJZCR010000004.1, on the reverse strand, counting down.
GCAGCGGGGCCGTCAACGCGGTCAGCCGTCTGCATGGGCAGGTGAGCCGCGAATTGTTTGCGCCGCTGTTTCCACGCTGGCCGCGCGACGAAGTGCCGGTTTCCCATATTACCAACGGCATTCATGTGCCGAGTTGGGAATCGGCGGCGGCGGATGCATTCTGGGCCGATGCCTGCGGGGCGGACCGCTGGCTGGGTACGACGGAAACGCTGGCGGAAAAAATTCGGTCCGTGCCCGATGCACAGCTTTGGCAATTGCGCACCACCGGCCGGCAGTTGCTGGTGGAAGAGGCCCGAACCCGTCTGGCCCACCAATGGGAGGCATTGGGACGTCCGCCGGAGTTGGTCGCCGCCGCCCGTCACGTACTGGATCCCAATGTGCTAACGCTGGGTTTCGCCCGGCGCTTCGCCACCTACAAACGGCCCAACCTGCTGCTGTATGACCAGGCTCGATTGCTGCGACTTTTGACCAACTCGCACCGGCCGGTGCAACTGATTATTGCCGGGAAAGCTCATCCCGCGGATGTCGCCGGCCAGCATCTCATCCAGGAATGGATTCGCTTTATTCGGCGGCCGGACGTACGTCCGCACATTGTATTTCTGCGCGATTACGATATGCGCCTGGCACAGCGGCTGGTGCGCGGTGTGGATATCTGGATCAACACCCCGCGCCGCCCGTGGGAAGCATCCGGAACCAGCGGCATGAAGGTGCTGGTAAACGGCGGCCTGAACCTGTCGGAACTGGATGGCTGGTGGGCTGAAGCTTATGCGCCGGAGCTTGGCTGGGCGCTGGGTGATGGCCGGGAACGCGGCGAAGATGCGGCCTGGGATTGCCAGGAAGCGCAGCAGTTGTACGACCGCCTGGAGGAGCAGGTAATACCGGAATTTTACACGCGTGATGCCAATGGCATTCCCACCGGCTGGGTGGCCAAGATGCGCGAAAGCATGGCCCGTCTTACGCCGCAGTTCTGCACCAATCGCACGGTACGCCAATACACCGAACTTCATTACGTGCCGGCCGCGGCCCGGTACCTGGTCCGCGCCGCCAACCAGGGGCGGGAAGGCGCGAAAATACTGGAATGGCAGGGGAAGCTGCAGGAAAAATGGGCTGAGGTTCGGTTTGGTGAAATGCATGTGACCACCGATGGTGATAAGCATACGTTTGATGTACAAGTGTATATCAATGATTTTGACCCGGCCTGGGTGCGGGTTGAACTTTTCGCCGATTCTGCCGACGGCGGTCCGCCCGAGCGGCATCCCATGCAATGTGTGCGGTGCCTTATCGGTGCAACGGGCGGGTATGCCTACACCGCCGAGGTGCCGGCCAAACGCCCGGCAGCGGACTATACCGCCCGCATCATAGCCCATGACGACGGCGTATCCGTTCCCCTGGAAGTAGAGCATATTGTGTGGCAGCACTGACCTGCTGTCCGGTGTGCGGGGGCGTCGGCCGGAGATTGCGGATGGGCGGGCGGTATGCGCCCGGATCGTTATCGGTTACATTATTCCAGGACGGATTTTCACCGCGGGTATGGACGCCGGCGGCATGGTCCATCGGGTTTATCACCAAGATCAAGGAGGATTTCTTCCATGGATTCACTGATTATTGAAGGTGGAACGCGCCTCAAAGGCGCTATACGTATTAATGGCTCCAAAAACGCGGCGTTGCCCATTATGGCCGGGGCGCTTCTGGCCAACGGCCCGTCGGTCATCTACGATGTTCCGGATCTTTCCGACATTACCCATCAGAACGGCCTGCTCATGGAACTGGGGGCGCAGGTGCAGCGGCAAAAAGACGGCGGCTTGCGCATTGAGGTTGTAGACGAATCCAACAGCCTCGCCCGCTACGATCTGGTCCGGAAAATGAGGGCCAGCATCTGCGTGCTGGGGCCGCTGCTGGCCAAGCGCAAACACGCCCGGGTTTCGATGCCCGGCGGCTGCGCCATCGGCGATCGGCCAGTGGATATTCACCTGCGGGGCCTCAAGGCGCTGGGGGCCACGGTGGAACTGGATGGAGGCGATATTGTCATCGACGCGCCGCGCCTGCGCGGAGCGGAAATTTTTCTGGGCGGCAATTTCGGGTCGACCGTGCTGGGCACCGACAACGTGATGTGTGCCGCCGCCCTGGCCGAGGGAACCACCGTGATTGAATCCGCGGCCTGCGAGCCGGAAGTGGTGGATTTGGCAAATTATCTTATTGCCATGGGCGCAAAAATCAGCGGCCATGGCACCCCGAGGATCGTGATTGAAGGGGTCAAGGAACTGCGCGGCTGCGAGCATCGCATTATCCCGGACCGCATTGAAGCGGGCACGTTTATGGTGGCCGCGGCCATCTGCAGCGGTGAAGTGACATTGGAAAATGTGCGACTGGATCATCTGCTGGCGGCGATTGATAAATTGCGCGGCATCGGGGTGTCGGTGGAAAAGGATGGCGGCAATTGCACGGTGGCGGCCCTGGGCCGGATGCGGGCGACCACCATCACCACCCAGCCGCACCCCGGCTTTCCCACGGACTTGCAGGCCCAGTTTATGGCGCTTCTGGCCCTGGCGGATGGCAACAGCATTATCACGGAGAAAATTTTCCCGGATCGCTTTCTGCACGTGGCCGAGCTGTCGCGCATGGGTGCGCGGGTGCATCGCGAAGGGGCCACGGTCATTGTCGAGGGTGAACAGCGTCTGATCGGGGCACCGGTCATGGCCAGTGATTTGCGGGCCTCGGCGGCCCTGGTGCTGGCGGGGATGGCGGCACGGGGCACCACCACGGTCAACCGCGTGTACCACATTGATCGCGGTTACGAGCGGATTGAAGAACGGCTTAACGCCCTGGGGGCTAAAATTCGCCGCGTCAATCAGAACGATCCGGATCAATAACCGCGGCTACAAAATCAAATTGAGCAGATTGCCCCGCGAGTCAAAGGCTTCCAGCAGGACCGCATCACCGGATAAACCGGCATCGCCGGTGATGTTGAAGCGTTTGCCGGTGCGCTCTTCCATATCCACCAGAGCTTTGCGCTGCCGATTCAGCAGAAACGTGGCCACCGACGGATACACCCGCACTTCAATGCGGGCGATGTCGGCGCGCGTGGCACCGGCGGCCAGGCGGCGGATCACATCCAGCGTCACGCTCTCCGGAGTTTTGATCAAGGCGGCTCCGTGGCAGTGCGGACAATCCTGATAAATACTGCGCTTCAGGCTGGGTTTCATGCGTTGGCGCGTCAACTCAATCATGCAGAACTGGCTCATGCGCAGAACCTTGGTGCGGGCCCGGTCGTGGCGCAATTCATCGCGCAGCAACCGCTCTATCTCGCGCTTGTGCCGGTCTTCACGCATATCAATAAAGTCAATCACAATCACGCCGCCGAGATCGCGCAGACGCAGTTGCCGGCAGATTTCGCGAATGGCGTCCTTGTTGATGTTAAAGGCGGTCAGTTCCGCATCGCGATGTTCGCGATAACGGCCGGAATTGACGTCGATGGCGACCAGCGCTTCGGCGGAATCAATGACCAGCGAGCCGCCGTTGGCCATTTCCACCCGGCGGGAATTGATGCGGTCGATCTGGCGTTCGACATTGAATCTCTGGAATAAGGGGAGCGGCTCACGATACACTTCCACCATTCCCGCGGATTTTGGACTGATGATTTCCAGAAAATCATGCACCCGATCGGCGGCCACCGGATCATCCACAATGATGCGGTCAATATCCTGCACGGCCAGATCGCGGATGGTGCGAATGACCAGGTCGCTTTCCTGGTAAAGCTCGGCCGGGGCCGGGAGGGTGGCAATTCGCTCGTTGATGAGTTTCCAGATGCGCACCAGGTACAGCAGGTCCTGCTGGAGTTCCTTTTTGGTGCGGTCCATGCCGGCGGTGCGAATGATAAAGCCCAGATTTTTTGGAGGATTCAGTTCCTGCAGCAGCTTGCGCATGGCGCGGCGCTGCTCGTCATTTTCGATTTTGCGGGAGACTCCCAACTGGCTCATGCCCGCCATCATGACCAGGTAACGCCCCGGAAGGCTGATGTAGCTGGTGAGTGTGGGGCCTTTGTTGCCGATGCCTTCCTTGGTCACCTGCACAATGACATCCTGTCCGCGGCGCAGACATTGCTGAATGGGCGGGCGGCTGTGGCGGGGGGTTTTGCGTCCGACCTTTTCCATGGGGCGAATGTGCTCGCTGCCGGAATCCATCACCGCTTCGTGGAGCGCGTCTTCGGACATTTCCAGTTCGCCGTCACCGTAAATGCCGCCGGGCATTTCGTCATCGGCACCCTCATCATCGGTGTCGGCCGGTTCCGCAGCGCCATCCTCTTCCGGGCCGCCGGTGCCAGGCCGGCGTGCCTGGCCGATGCGGCGCTGCGCTCCGGAAAAATACTGTGGGTGCAGATCGCTGATGTGCAAGAAGCCGTTTTTCTCAATTCCAAAATCAATAAATGCCGCCTGAATGCTGGGTTCTACATTCACCACGCGGCCTTTGTAGATGTTGCCCACATGCAGTTCCGTGCTGGACCGCTCCATATAAAGTTCTTCCAGCACGCCCTGGCACACCATGGCAATCCGCACTTCATCCTGCTGGGCCACGTTGATCAGCAACTGGCTCGGTGGGCCGCTGCGGCGCGGGGCGGCCGGAGCCTCGTGCGCGGCATCCGGGTTGGCAGCGCCTTCCGTATCAGCGGCGGCGGCAAAATCATCCGGTTCGCTGGAAAGTTCATCGTGCTCCGGTTCCACGGGTGCCGGTGTTGCCGGGTAGCTGTGGACTACGTGCGGTGCCTGCATTGCGCCCGGTGCGCCGGCGGCATCAACGGCCAATGGTTCATCCGTTTGCGGGCCGACTTCCGAGGCGGTTTTCGGAGGCAAAGAGGCCTCTTCAAGGGAGGGCGGGTTTCCAGACGGGCGAAACTGATGGCGCACGCGGTTGGCTCCGCCGAAGGAACGCCGTCCAAGGTGCTGGATGGCCCCGGGTGCCGCATGGACCACGCGTCGCGACGAACTTCGTAGCGACGCCGCACCTGAGCGTTGCACGGGTGATGGCACCGCGGTGGAACGGTCGGAGGGGCTTGATGGTTGCGGCAGCGGTGGGGCCGTCGGGATGGAGGGCGGCACAGCATCGTCCAGATGAGCTTCCGGCCGCGGCGCGGTTGGCAAAGCGGTCATGGGGGAGTCGGTCGCTGGTGAATCAGACTCCTCCGGCTGCTGGGTGGCAGAGGCGGGAAGCTTATTGGCGGCGGTTGCACCACTGCGCCCGCGTCCACGGCCGCGGCCCCGGCCACCACGTCTGCGGCGGCGGCGCGATCTTTTGCCGCTGCCGGATGTCGGATCATTGGAGCCTTCTGTTGACGCATGACCAGGCAGAGCCAAGTCCGCACCAGCCGCCGGACCGGCCTGGCCTGTATGGATTTGATAGTCGAGCGGAATCGGCTGGTCGCCGAATGCCGCACCACCGGAATTATTGGAATTGATGGGATACCCTCACTGTAAAAGCCGATATATTGTTAATCAATTCACATTCAACGAGAATGTAAACGATATTATCATCCAACCTATTCTAGGGGTCACCGGTCATTAAGTCCATAGCACGGCGGTGCGGGTGATGGCACAGGTCCGGCCGGCAATGGAGGCCATCGGCGGGGCAGTGAATTGGGCCGGCAGGCCCACCTGAAGCGAGTTGTCTTGGCCGCGCAGGCGGCAGCGTACTGGTGCGCACCGGCGGCTTGAACCCGGTTGCCTGATCAACGTATAGGCCTTATAAAACCTTAATTGGTGGAAATTTGGTTTTAACGCGGGGAAACTTTTCATGACCAAAGCTTTATGCAAAATGACTTGTGGTTTGGCCCTGATTTTCAATGCCCGCCTGGCTGTAGCCCAGGCCGGTGATTTGCCGCGTTCCACGCCGCACCATCCGGCGGTGATCAAGGCCCCGGCCATTCCTCATCCCGCTCCGGCGACGGCCGCGGCCATCCAGGCCATTGTGGGACATGTGCCGGCGGCGAAGCCGAATGTTTTGTCGATCGTGCATCAACAGATCATGATCCATGGTCATCCGCTGCATTACACCATTACCAGCGGATACATGCCCATGACCAATCGCTCCGGTAAGTTGCTGGCCCGGATTTTCTTTATTGCCTACACCAAAGATGTGGCGGCGGGCCGGAAGGCCGCCCGGCCGCTGACGTTTGCATTTAACGGCGGGCCGGGTGCGGCGGCGGTATGGCTGAATCTGGGCTGCGCCGGGCCGACGCGGCTGGTGCTGACGCCCACAGGCAAGGTTCCACCTCCACCCTACAGGCTGGCCCCCAATCATCAGACCTGGCTGACGGCCACCGATCTGGTGTTTGTGGATCCGGTGGGCACCGGCTACAGCCGGGCGGCCCCCGGAGTGCCGGCTTCCAGATTTTTCGGCGTGATGCCGGATATTCAATCGATGGGCAGTTTTATACGCCGATATATGACCGCCTATCAGCGCTGGGGATCGCCGGTGTTTCTGGCGGGAGAAAGTTACGGTACCACGCGCGCCGCGGCGCTGGCCGATTATTTAAGCGGGCATGAGGGCCTGGATCTCAACGGGGTGATTTTAATTTCGTCGGTGTTGAATTTTGAAACCCTGGAACCATCGGCCGGCAATGAGGTTCCGTACCCATTGTATCTGCCATCCTACACGGCGACGGCGTGGTATCATCACAAACTACCGGCGGATCTGGAAGCGCATTTTCATCGCACCCTGGCCAAGGTGGAAAGATGGGCCTTGCATGTGTACATGCCGGCACTGGCCGAAGGCAGCACCTTAAGCAAGGCCCGGCGGGCGGTGATTGCCGCCAAGCTGGCCCGCTATACCGGTCTGCCGGAAAAATTTATTTTGCTGGCCAACCTGCGCATCAATCCGTTTGCCTTTGAACAGCGGCTGCTGCGTTCCCAGCGGCTGGTGGTAAGCCGCATGGACACCCGGCTGAGCGGGTACAACCCGGATCCGACGGCCGGTATGGCACCGTATGATCCGGGTTTGTCGCGCTATGTGGCACCGTTCACCAGCGCGTTTAACTGGTATGTGCGGCGCGATTTGCACTACACCAACAATCTGCGTTACAAGACGCTGGCCAATCTGCCGTGGAAATTTAATACCCGCGGCAACGGCTATCTTAATGTCGCGGATAATCTGCAGCGGGCGATGATCGGCAATCCGGATATGAAGGTGCTGGTGTGCAGCGGCTATTTTGATCTGGCCACACCTTTTTTCGCCACGATCTACACGATGGATCATCTGAACTTGAGCCCGCGACTTCAGGCCAATATCAAGGAAGCGTTTTTTCGGGGGGGGCACATGGTCTATCACCCGGCTCCCATGCGGCGCAAACTTGCGCAAGTGGTACGTGCCTTTATTGCGGCAGGCAGCGGCGGGCGGCCGGTCGCGGCCCAAGGCAGGTAAAACAGGTTCCCGCCGCAGTCAGGTCCGGAAACCAAAAAATACTCCGGGGCGTATAAAACCCACCCGCCGTGGTGGACTGCCGTATTGGCACGTCTAGGCATCCTATAATGTCGTCGGTTTGGCAAAATAATTTGGTTATCCGCGGAAAACCGGGCATAATGGCCCAGTGCCGGGATGTTGGCGGCGAACTGCCTTCATCCGCGGCGGGCGTTATTTTCCTGATGCGCGTATGAATAGCTCACCGATGAAAGACGGGGTTCCTGAAGAGGCTTCGACCCTGCAGCGCCGGGAAAAGGACCAGGTAGAGAATACCGGCTGCAATGCCAAGGACGGAAATTTCGAGCAGGACGCGGTATCAGACCTGGACGTTTTCACAGGTGGGCTGAATATGATGCCGACACATGATTCTGTAATTCTGGACCGCTTGCTTAAACTGGCGGACTCTTCGCCGCTGGTTCCCGTTTTACAGCACAAAGTATTTGACCATGACCGCGAATATCTGCAGACGCTGCCGGATGGTTTCAGCGGTGATCAGCGCGGGTTGACTTACCATCTGTTTATCCCCGCCAATGAAAATGCGACTCCGGATGAATTATTTTCTAGCCTGCGGTGGGGCGGGCGGGTGATTTTTTTCTCCGATGATCAAAAGGCCGTGCATAACTTAGCCCAGCGTTACAGACGGTGGGCGGGGTTTCTCATCGATGTGCCGGTGACGCGCGTACGCCGCTTGCCGCTGCCCTGGTCCAGAAAGGTCCATTATTTTGTGGTGCGGAAGGTGGACCTGATCAAACCCGGACAATCGTCCGATCGTTTTACGTATCACGTGCAATTGGCCAAACGGCATGCCGAGGATGAAAATTATGTGGTGGTGAAGCGTGTGCCCACCATTGACCGGGTGATGGCCCGGCTGCAGGAACGATTTCCGGATGCGTCCATGGATGACATCCGGCGGCGGGCGGGAAAGTTCACGGAAAAGATATTCCCGGTCTTTCTGACACGGGAAGCGGCCATGCTCAAGATCCTGGAGCGAGATCTGCCCGAACCATACAAAAATCGCGTGCCGCGGTGTTTGGGGGTCGAGCACGATTCCCGCGGTTTCGTGCGCACGTTGTACATGAACTGGATGCGCAACGGCGGGGCCGGGCTGTCCCAACTGGATTTTTGTTCGCAGGCGGCGGAATTGCTGGCCGTGATGCATGACAAAATCGGCGTGATTCACCTGGATCTGCGTTTGGATAATTTTGTGGTTACCCAGCACGGCGTGGGCTTCATTGACTTTGGCTCGGCGGTGCGGGTGGGCGAAAAGTTCGCGGACAATTCGCTTTTGTCCACACTCTTTGAGGAAATGATGCGCACCAGCCAGATTCAGCGCATGCTCGGCCAGATGAAAGATCAGGGGCTGGTGACATCGCGCGTGCTCAGCGACGGCCATCACAAGGTGGACAAGGCCGTGGATTTATTTTATCTGGCGGTCCAGTTCAATAAGCCGCACGGCAATCCGGATTTCCGGGGGTTGGTGCGGTTTGGTCCGCGAACTCTGGAAGCCCGGCTGATCAAGCGGCTCACGGAGGCTGTTCTCCGCCCGATGGACGGGGCCAGCGCCACCTATCGTTCGGCTGCGGATATTTTTAAGGGCCTCCAGCAGGTGCGCGAAGATGTGCACGCCGGTCGGGAAAATGCCCAGTACGGTCCTACCGTCCCCCAGCGCCATGAGTCGCACGGGGTGACGGATGAAACCTCCGGCGATGTGGAAGCCCTGGCGGCGCTTGTGCCCTGAAACCCGCCCCCGCACTCTCCGGCGATGCTCCTGTTTTGTGATGCAGGCGTCCCCGCCGTTGAGGCATGGATGCCGAAATCCCGATGTGACAGGAGTCGCCAATCGGGACCGCCCGTCTCCCGTCCAGCCTGCCGTAGCCGGCTGGGTCCCTCCAGCCGTGGCGAACACCAACGGTGTCAGCAGACCCCGGCCGACTCCGCAGGCGTGGCAGGCTTTCCTCCGGCAGCCCGACGATCCAAGAGAAATCGCGATGCGTCGCCGGGCCACGCCAACCGGCCGGCCGCTGCCCGGTGACAGCACCATGAGTAAACTTGAGAAACTTGTCGGACGACCCTTGCGCGCACTACCCCCCCGGAAGGCCAAGGAAAGGCAAATTGCACGCCGGTATTTAATAGGTGACGGTCCCCAGCACCGACGCACCACGACGGCAGAGGCGTCAAGCACCGACGGGCACCCGGCGTTTACAGTTCCTTGGTAATGGATTACAGCACAGTGTGCACTATGATTCCGGCAAGGGCTCGGATGTTGGGTTTCGGGGGATATCCGCGATCACCCCAAAGCGAGGGATAACTCGTCCAAGCCAAAGCCCAGCGGCGGGGACACGTCTCTATTTCCTTCAGCGCGCTAAAAGTTAAATCGTCCGGCGCGTTGGGCCACGAAGTTGGCGAAGTCGCTGTCCAAGGCCACGTTGTCGTTGGAATTGCCGTGCTCATCATCCGTTGCCCGTCATCCAAGTTTTGACAGAAGCGAAGCGGTCGCGCTGGGAAGATTTCTACGAACAACAAGCTCATCAATTGCCTCAACCGGAACAGCAAGGGGCAACTTTTTCAGTTGAGTCAACGCATCGTCGTCCAGAGTGCCCGGGGTCAGCGGGCCATGCAGCCCGATCACCATTCGCTGGCCGGCAGCAGTGGTTGCGAGTATCGGCGCTACCACGTTCGGCAGACCTGGCACGGATACTACCGCGTTTCTGGTCAGCGTCAGGCCATCGACCCCTTGGCGTTCCAAGTCCTGAAAAAGCAATTCTGTGGAGCGTTCAAGGCGATCCGGCGTCACGGCCGGAACCTCGTTGTGTAGGACGAAGCGGAGGAGACTTGCACCGACGTGACGATCGAGAAGATCATGTTCAAACTTGTTCTTGTAGCTTCGCAAACAGCGGTAACACGACCTGTCGCAATTCGCCGGACAATTCCGGAGAATCCCAAGCGCATCTTCGAACACCGCGGGCCCGAGCTTCCCGACGCGCTGAGCGAACCCGGCTCCTCCGGAAAGCGTGTCATATAGGTAGATTTCGGCCTCGCGACCCTCGCGGCCGTCGGGCGTCAACGCGGGCCGGTACTCGGCCTGCAACTCGTTCGCTTCCAACTCGAGCCGGAGGCAAGCTGCTTTGGTGAGAGCCTCACTGACCGTTCGCAGCGCGACATCGGTTGCAAGCAATCCGGGAAGAAGCATTAACGGCGCGTCTATATTGAGGGAAATCAAGAGGACGTCGCTGATAAAGTCCGTGCCGAGCACCATACCACGGGTGGCTCCGCCACCGGGACACATCGGCTCCTTCAAATCTGGAAATGGTTTACGATGCGCAGCGCCGACTATCCCGTTGGGTAGAGCCGTCGGTTCAATCAGCCCGCATTTGGTGCAGTAGGTATAGCCTTCCCCACGAGGTCCGCGGTTTGTCACAAGAAGATGCTGCCGTGTGCCGTAGACACGGACATGGTCGTTGAGTCTGATCCACTTGGCCTCATCGGGCGGCGTCGGCATCGCCAGTTTCGCTCGCGTAGCATAGCTGCGAGCCGGCTGATCGTCGGGAGAGGTTCCTTCTTCCTTAAATACTGGATGAGCGAAGCCTGGTGGTCGGAGCCAATAGGTGGCTGGCCCGAATGTGCCGGCCTTGCCACAAGCCTCGCAATCCTTCACTTCGCCACGCGTTCCCTCCGTCATGCTCGTCGTGCGAGCATAATGGCAGTACCGACACTCGTAGTAATATCGCCGGGCTTCCCAAGCCCGATACCGATCGCTCGAAATCGGCGAATAGATCGCCCCCGATGTCCAGAGCTTACTACCGATCCAGACTTCTTTGCCTGGGGCGTATGTTGAAAGCGCGACTGGTAAACCCTGCGACGGAGTAAAGCGAAACGCAGGCCTGTATTTTGTTGACCGCTCGGGATCAAAGACATGAAACGCGGACACGTCTGTTGGAAATGCATACCTCGGGAGCACGCCTTTGTAGAGGAGCCGATCGAGCAGATTTTCCGAGGCTCCATTTTGAACCGAACATTCTTCACCTTCTTCGTCCTGGACCTCTGAAACCGGTGCATCCGGGCTACCTTGTTGCGGTCCTGAACTGCCGACTGTCGGTGTGGTGCCAGCAGCATATTCAATGGCCGCATCAATCGGCTGAAGCGTCTCAGTGATTAGCGCATCCGCCATGTGCTGCCGGTCTTCGTGTGGTATCTCAGCAGGCAACCAAGCAAGTATCTCCTGCTTGAGTATGTGCTCATTCGCAGCAAGCCACTCGCCAAGATCCGAACGGTTCAGGACCGAATTGGCGTCTTTGAAGCTCGAAACGGTGCCGAGAACAGCAAAAAGATGTGGCTGATCCTCGGGACGGATGTTGGGCAGCTTGTGTTGGTGGTAACGCTGAAGCAGATACGCCGTGACGTGGCGCCGGGCGATCTCGCAATTTGCGAGCGTTAAAATCGGATCGGCCACCGCCCCGCGAATTATTTGGTCGGGATTCGAGAAATAGTGCTCATCATGGCTGTCTGCGCTACCGAAGGCCGTTACGGTCGCTACGGCATTGCCGCGGCGGCCAGCTCGGCCAGCACGTTGCTGGTAGTTGGCGCGTGCCGGCGGCATGTTTCTGAGCGAAACGCCTGATAGAGTTCCGATGTCGATTCCGACTTCCATCGTCGTGGTGCAGGAAAGCACGTCAATCGCAGGCCGGTCACGGCCGGTGCTGTCACCGCCGAGATCTACGTCCTGAAACAGTAACTCATGCTCCTCGGCTTTGGAGAAAACGTCTTGGGCTTGTGCCGTATTTAGCTGCGCCGTGTGCTCCGCCGCGATCAATGCCATCGGTGGAATTGGCGGGTCCCGCAAAGCATTGACGGTGCTCGCTCGGTAGTAGTTTTTTCTCGCCACGAAGACAGTGTCGGTGTTGGGATCAATGGGTTGTGCCTTATTGTGTCCGCAGTTGACGCACGTGGCACGGCCGGGGAATGGGCGCTGCGCCGTTCGGCATGATTGACAGTACGACCAACTGCCGCCAATCAATAGCGACAGTTCGCTTCCTTTCATCCGGTATTTCCCCGGTGACACTTGATCGGCAAAGATTGCGAGCAGCTTGGGAATCCAATCATGCTCAAACACTTTGTGAGCGGTTTTGTCTGGCAGAAGTCGTTGCTGGATGTCCTTGAATTTGCCGGAATGCGATTGCACTTCGACGAGCCACCATGCCGGAGGCATACGACTAAGCCACAGTCCGGGCCGGTTCCAGCAGCGCAGCCACGCTCGCGCGAGTGCGAGCTTCTCTGCGGCCGTAACGGCATAGCCGGGAATGTCGGGCAGTGCTTGAAGTTTGCCCGTGTGGGCGGCGCGCTCGACCAAGGAGGCAAGAGCGAGCGACTCCAGTCCGTAGTAGCGATCACCGAGCGACTTCGTAATGGCACGCAACAAAGACTCTGGCGGCGCGGACGCTCGCAACTGATTGAACAGTTGCAGCAACTCTGTGTCCTTCGACACGACGCCATTTCTCACGGCTTCTCCGACAACAAGCTCGTCTTGGAAGCTCTCGCCAGCTTTCAGTTCCGGACGAAGCCGCACTCCGAGTTCCTTCGAGGCTATCAGCACGCCGAGATACAGATCTTCCAGTGAAAGCAGAGTGGCAACAATCGGTGAGTTTGAGAGTTTTGCGTATCCAGCCAAAATGAGGGGGCGCATTGCATCCTGCGTGGAATAAGTCTGAAGATTTGGCGCAAGTCGTGCTGCCACTTGCCGAGAATCCGAGAAAATCAGAACCTTGCGACCCCGCAGCGGTGCAAGGTTTGTGGCCGCCACAGCGCTTGGGGGCTGAACCTGAATCTGCTTCGCAATGAGCGCTTGGAATGGCTGATCTCCTTTGGTCTGATGATCCTGGACAGATGAGCGGCCAAAGGACGCGGTTTCTCCGCACACGGCACACGGTCGGAATTCGCCTGGCGCTGCTGCGCGCGGTCCGTCGTCATCGTCAGGCGCATTGCCGCGGGCAGAGCGAATGAAGACCTGCCGGTTTCTGCTGCCAAGCTTCTTGGGGTTTAGGCGACCCGTAACGAGGTCATATTCCGCTGGCTCAATCCCGTCTCGGTCGCTTGGTTCCTCCAGAAGAAGGTCTATTGGTGATAGTGCGTCGAAATCGCCGGCCGAGGTGCGGAACGCACTACCCGCCTCCGACCAGAGATAGTCAGGCGACTCAACATCATTCGTGTATGCCCGACCGTACGCGGTTCCGCAACCGCGACATGTGAACAGTTCAAGGACTCGGGCACCGCACTTGCACGCGTCAACCGGTTGTCCGTAAAGCTTTCCGCAGATTCTGCCGCGCTGTAGCGCTGGCAGAGCAGTGCAGTCTGGGTCCATGCAGACCCAAAGCCCAGGTAACCCGCGATAAAATGAATGAATCCGGCAAGGTAGCAATCCCGGCTCGGAAGGCGACGGTCGGGCAATACTGCCCAGCGCAATCAGATTTGTGACAGCGTGCGCCGCAACTAAGGTTGGGCTATTCGGAAAGAGCGCGTCAGCGAGCCCGTCCAGTGGTTGGGCCTCAGTCATGGTGATGTTGATTAGTTGGGCCATCACTGGAAATGAAGCGAGAGCCACATGCAGGGCCTTCTGCAAGCCGTAGCCGGTGCCGACATGCCTGTAGTCAAGGAACGACCTCACCTGATTCAGTCGTATTGCGTCGGATTCAGCATCGTAGAATTGTTGAAGGTCGATGGCCACGAGTGCTTGGGCATCATCGGCTGTGCCTGCGGCCGCGTTAGGCCGCCAATTGAGGCCTCCTTGCACTTGGCTGAAATCGGAAACTTCTTTGCCGGTGAGTTGAGCGCCGAATTGGACAGCGTAATCCGCATCCTCAAAGCTGGCACTTGTGCAAATCACCTGAAGACGTTCGGCGGGGATGCCGAGCCGCATGCGTAAGCGTCGAATAAGAAGCGCAACTTCAGCGCCACCCGCTCCGCGATACAAGTGAGCTTCGTCGATAACAAGCAGAAATCTTTCGTCTGGATTCGCTTGCAGCCAATCTCGGGTGGCATCGAAGATCGGCCGCTCAAGGGGCCGCATGAGCATGTACTCGAGCATCGAGTAGTTGGTGACCAGTACATCGGGTGGTGCCGCCTGTACTTCATGACGGGTGATCAGTTCAGGATCAGACGGCAACGTCACGCATCGCTTGAATTCGCCGGTCTTTGCATCACGCCATCGCGCATTCTTCTTTCCGTACCACGCGGCCAGGTCGGGCTTCGATGGCCATTTTCCTCGCTTTTGCAACTCGTTAACCAGCTTGGCCGCTGCGGCTTGTCCAGGATTTGTTGCACCGCCAGCGATTTCAAGGTTGTCCACGTAATACTTGCCTATGGGTGCGAGGCGCTCTTTATCTTTGTCTTCGTCGCGAACGCCTGGATAGAGGGTTCGGCCTGTGTAGCGTGCAAAACGTACGGGCCGCCCCGACCACTTCATGAAGCGCTCGACGATGCGCGGGTCGCCAAATAGCAGCCGCAGTCGTCCGAGTTGATCATTGACGAGCGCGTTCATCGGATAAAGCACCATGGCACGAACAGCAGACGTGTGGCCGAATTCTGGCCCATTACCTTTCGCCTCGCGTGCGAGCTTTCCAAGAATCGGAAGCAGAAAGCATTCCGTCTTACCCGAGCCCGTCCCGGTCATGACCATAAGGCTGCGCCCATCCACGAGCGCGAGTTTCGTTGCCGCCGCTTGATGTTGATACGGCGGATCATGGATGAGCACGCCCAACTCACCCTTTTGTTCTGAAACGTCAGAGAATACCTCCAGCGCGGCGGAGTCGAGGCCGAGTGAAGCAAATGAGCTCGAAGTGTTGTACCGCGGCGTACTTTCCAGGTATGGCTTTTGATGGATAATTCCCGGCTGTTCCAGGAGTTGACGGCGCTGCTCCACAAGTACCGGATTGCTGATGTGATACGTCGCTTCGATGTAGTCACGAAGTGCCGTGTGCAACTCTTGAATCGTCTCTCCAATTGTCATCGACATATATTACTCCAACTGGTATAATTCTAATCACCGACCTGTGCAAGCCACAGCGACGAAACCGCGAAGTGGCGTTCCTCGTCGATCTCAATCTGTGGAAAACGAAACGCAAGCAAGCAGTTGGCCGCTTCAATTCGTGTACCAATCGCCTCCCACCGTCGCTCTGCCCACATGGGCAACGGCGAGTACATGTGTAGGTCGTACGAACCTGGGCGGGCCGTGGAGAGTTTAAATTTCTGAGGGACTCCTCGATGGGCGTCAATCGCCATTTGAAGATGCCATGCCTCATCGCAACCTCTCCATCGGCTGCCTTTCGTGGGAAAGTCTACCATGTATTTTGCTACCCCGTCTTCCAACTGTACGTAACACCATAACGGGGCTCCGTAGGCTGGGTTTCTGCGCGCCACATAGCACCCCGTTCGTCCTTTTGGTCCAATCCATCTGGCTGGGTAATAGTCCACAGTTGCCGCCGCGTCCAAAACCATCAGGCCTGGAATATCGCCACTGGAAGGTCCTTCTCGAAGAAGTTGATCATACTTCGCAATATGTTCTACCACGCCACGAGCGGACGGCGCCTTAGCCCACTTTTCGTATGGGATTTCGATTAGTCTACTTTCCAGCAGCGTGTCGCGGAGGGTCTCACCTGGCAGAGGCGTCAAGGTTCGGACACACCCACGTGTTTCAATCCGGGCTTCCAATTCAGACGGTAGTGCCAACACGTGATCAGCGCCAATTCCTGTTAAGAAGACCGCGCCACTGTTGCGCGGAACAAAACTGAGTGGTGCCAAATATAAAACCGTTGCGGCCGAGTTCACATGTGAGAAATCTCGATATTCAAAGAGGTCGCCGTAGGCAATCAAGCGGTCCAACACACCTTCGATAAGTGTCTTCGTTAGATTATGGTTGGAAACCAACCCCCGCAGTGGTTCCAACACGTTATGGACGAGTGACGCTTCTGGACAAGGGCACAGAAAACTTGCCGCGCGGCGAAGCGCACCTGCTATAGCTTCGACGGACGTGAGTGAATACTTCGTCGGGTCCAGTCCCAACGCGGAGACACTGCGGGAACGTAGCTGTTCAGCATCGATGCGCCTCATCTCCACCTCCACGTAGCGTAGAGTTCATCAGGCAAACCCCGAACCTGAGGCATCTGGTCAATGGCAACGACTAGAAAACGCGCGGCTCGTACAAAGGTGGGATAACGCATCAAATAGTCAAGCCCTCCGTCCAGCCTGTCTCCTGCCCAGTTTCGAACCTCGGCGGGATTGCTGGCAATTCGCAGTGCAAGTTCAGCGAGCCATTCGATCTCTGAGTTGTTAGCCATCGAGCCAGGCCCCTCCAAAAACGTCGCAACCCATGCTATCTCGTGAACGCGGGCAATCGTATCTGACGCAGCCAGTTCTTGGTATTTGTGTCCTAGCCTTGCCGAGATATCCGATTCGTAATTGGCTTTCCATATCGCCCTTTGTAGGTATCCCAGGGTTCTTGAGTGCTCATAATATGCAGCCTCTATTCTCACCCACTCATCACCGCATAGTGCTTGAATGGTATACTGCTGGATAGCCCTGAGAACGTCACGCTGTCGGGTCAGACTGAAAATGTTTCCGGTCCCCTTTGCTCCACTCCACAATTCCGCGTCCGTCCAGGCACGCGATAATGCGGTTTTGGTCTCTCCAGCGTATTGAACAAGCGGACTGCAACAGAGTTGACCTAACCCTTCAATAACTGGTGGTACGATGATAGCCGCTGTAATGCCGGGCAGGCGGGCGATGTACATTCCACCAGGCGACGATACCCGGTACACGGATGCGGCGGCGAGAGGTTCTTCTGCGGCCGGACGTTCAAAGGACCTTCGCGCGATGCAGGGGCTTGCGGTATGCCCAGTGTCATCGAGGAGCCGTAACTCGTAGACCGCTTTTGTATGGTTCACAGCCCAGCGCAGGGGTTTCGGCTCTCTTTCACATCGAAGCGTGAACGCACCAAGTTCTTCTGAGGAAAACTGAAGTTCGCAAGCCCGGGCGTTGTCAAAAGCGACACAAATAGCCTGCTCTGTTTGGACGTGTTGTTTGAAGTGATGCGCCCACGTTGGCGCATCAACAGGCAGCGACAGCGGCGGCAATACCTTCCTCTTTACATCATCGGATAACAAATCCACTAAAATTACCGTACATCTAAGCTGTCGCTCTGGCGGTCCCTGAAAGGTGATTTCAACGCGTCCTTCCCACAATTGTTCTAAGGATGGGTTAATTGGTTCAACCCGTGCCAGCAGAAGTCCTTGCACACCGCCGCTCGGCAACCAAGGGCGACTTTCGCGGATGCGGATTACTACTTCAAGATCATCCGTTGGGTCGATGAAATCGCTTTTAGAACCTCGCGTTGAGAAACAGATGGTATGAAGTCCGACAGGCAACGCCGGCAACTCGACAAAAAGGATTGATCCGGGGTTGTTGTTGAGCACAAGCGGTTCATGTGGCGAAG
The DNA here is from genome assembly GCA_021851715.1 of Planctomycetota bacterium. Taxonomy (GTDB): domain Bacteria; phylum Planctomycetota; class Phycisphaerae; order WQYP01; family WQYP01; genus JABEVA01. The sequence goes on along the minus strand of JAJZCR010000004.1, from coordinate 6,758 downwards.
ATCCGCTCGTAATGGCGATCTCACGCACCGCGTGATCGGCATGGATGCCGAGACAGGGGTTTTCGGATGCCAGCCATTCGCCATGACCATCGTCATCCCACTGCGCTGGTGTGAGGCCGGCCGGCCACACTTCGATTGTTTTAACCTGTTTGAGCCCTAACTGCTGTAGGATCGTTTCCTGATGGTTATCCAGGACCTCAGGAAGCGGAAGATAGATTGCCCGGGCATCAGCACACTCGAGCGTTATCGCCGGCGCACCCGTAGGGTGCGAAATGATGTTCGTGTCGGTTCTAACAACGATGTATTTCTCCCCCGGGCGGACACGCAAAGTCCGCACCTCATAGGCCAATCCGTCAGAAGCGATGCGGAAGAGCCAAGCCGGACCGGGGCGTAGCAGGCACTCAGTGCGCAGAAGCGCTTCCAAGTGAGCCTCGCGCTTGTCGAACTGTAATAGCACTTCATCCTGGCGCGGCCAGCGTGTAAGAGTTACACGCTGGGAACCGTACAAACATTGTCCGCGGGCTAACGGACGCCCAGTAGTTCCTGCCACCACGCACCGTGACTGGGTGAGCGCCTCACGCGCCGTGGGAAATCTGAGTAAGAGGTGGGAAAGGTCCGGAATCTCCAGAGAGACGCCCCAAGTTTGTTTGGTGTGATCTCTTGGCCGCAACAGCAACCGAGGCTCGATTCCGAGCGCCTTGATTTCAGCACGGGCTTCTTCCGGCCGTGAGTGTGCCGAGAACGTGCCCTCACGCGCAAATGACAATCCACGCACTAAGGCTCGCTCTTTCGCAGAATGGCGGGCGGTCTGAAGCCATTTTCTCGCCATTCGTTCTCGTTCCAAATCGTCACTGATTCGACGCAATGTGGATGGGTGAAGAAAGTCCGTCGTTCCAGAGTCCCCTTGTAACAGTAGTGCGGCGGCGATCTGCCCAATGAGTTCGGGGTCTTCGGCGAGATCCTGGAAGCGAGATGTGGCACTCCCACTTTTGGCGGCGATGACCTTGCCCAGTACTGTAGGAGATTCAAAAAGATCGGCGGAGAACGAATGCCGCAGTTCGTACAGAATCTGCGCTAGGTGGCGCTGTAAATCTCGAGGAAGGATCGCGTGAGTGATCGGCCAACAAATAATCGAGAAGTGCTCGGCCCAGGTGCCGGACGGCGCAGCTCCTCCGAACGCTTGGTGAAACCATTCGTAACGCTCACGAAGCCATCCCCGATCACCCCTAACAGCCCAACCGGGCGTCTTTTTTTCAAAGGTCTGCCAATATTCATCACCGCAATAGCCATATCCGATTTCAGCGGCGTAGACAATCCACGCAAGGGGATGCAGGAAGGATGGTGGTTTTAGGGCTATGTGGGCACGTACATCCTTCGCCAGACTGTCCATTTCCGTGGAATCAAGGCCGTGTTCCAGGGCGAACAGCGCCCGCGTGCCTCGCTGACAATGCAGGAGCAAGAAGTGCCGGCTGAGTCGCTCGTCCCACGCATCGAGAGGTGTACTCATTAGAATCCACCTCTGACGGTTGTACCAAGCCTATGCCACCATAATGTTGCCATGGGTATTCGCTTTCGGTGCATTCTGATTCGTATATTTCGCAAAGAGCAGTGCTTCGATCTGCTCGACGGTGTATGCACGATAATCGGGACATCGTTCAGCACGTGGAACAATCCACCGTTCTTTTGCAAGCTTCGCTATCTCGTCAATCGAGAGTAAATCATCGTATTTTGGATGTTTGCGAGTCCCTTTCAGCACTTCACGGGCGTTGGAAGCTAGTTCAGTAATGAATACCTCTCGCTTGACACCATGGCGCAATAATTCGGAGCGAAGTCCGACGAGGCTCATCGCAAGACGAAGCGCACGCAGCCGCCAGTTTGGACCATCGCCAAACTTAAAGCCCCTGGCATAGGCGTGCCGACGGCGGCACAGATAAGTACGAACGTCATCGAATATGGTTTCGGGTATGTGAAAGTGTCCCCACCCTTCAGTATATCCCAGTTGTTTTAGGTACTCCGTCGAGCCGAGCTTAACCCGGTTATAGACGGATGAGCGACCGAGGGCTGACGTAGTGGTAACCGCGACTAGTTCAGCACGTTTGTGAGTCCCGGATATGACGCCTTTCGTATCGTGATAACGCCGTCGAAACGTGTCACGAACCTCGACTGAGCGGATGAGCGATGCAACCAGTTTCCCACCGAGCAGGCGGTTATATGGTGGCAAAGATCCTAATACGAACGCGTCTAGCATGCCTACCAGACGCTGCTTGCGGTCCTCCGAAGACCAACCGATGTACTCATCTCGGACGTGAAGATTGAAGACAGGATCGCCTAATGCCATGAGGCCCAGTAACTTATTGATATGCCGATCCCAGACGAGAAATCGCATCCGCCGCCCGTATCCTTGTGATACGGGCACGCTCCAGGTGAGAGCGGCCAACCGAAAGAGACGTGATTGCCAGGTGCCGGCTTCGATTAGTTCTAATTCTGGCTTGATTTGCAGCGGTGCTATGCCCGTGCCGGCAGCGAAGTGACATCGGAGACGCGGCCACTGTTTCGCAATGAAGGTTGCTTCCGATTCCAAGCGAGCGGCTCTTTGGGCGCTGTGCATACTACGGAGAGTGTCTTTACCATCTGATGGAGGCATTAGGCTTCCGTCTGGTGATTTCGTGAAGCCGAGGTCCCTAAGATGGAGCCGGAGTGTACGCCGGATGCGAGCTTCGAGGGTAAAAAGCGGAATAGATGACGCCATATGGTGGAATCCTTCGTAAAAAATGCAACTGTCAAATTGGCCTATATCGGGTGCTCTTGACGACTTTTAAGATAAGGGCATCCTCGCGTGCGTAGCTAATGAAAATATCTGCCATTTAATTCGCTCCTTTATACCTGTCCCCACAGCAATGGGGCACCCGTGCCCGATCTGCGATGCCGTGGCTTTGGAATCGACCTTGGCCAGAGAATTGCGACAACGGCGGTCTCACCATTAGCGCCAGTTTCTATCCGCCGTCCACAACGGAATTGCCCCCACCCGGTAACGCCTGCCCCAATGCACCGGGAATAAAAGCATCGAAGGCCACGTGAATCTGGTTTTCACCTGTCCAGCCCAGCTACCGGATCACCCCCCCCACAAACTGATACGTATCCGCACCGTCGATATATCCTGCGGGGTCTTGCTGATCCATGTACCCAGCGAGGGGAAATACCAGCGGGCACGTTCGTAGCACAGGCCGGTTACGGGGTCAAGGGCCATGCCTTGGTAGAGATTATTCACCATTGGGACCGTGCCGACAGGGACGCCGTTGCCATCTTGCGGATAACGCGATGTTACGCGGTAGCCCCGCCCCGTTCGACACGGCCTGGGCTCCGAAGTCTTTTCAATCGTCGCTACCATAATTTGCGCATTATAAACCCGCTCGCCCCGGCATCACAACCCTGATTATGCCCCACGCCCGCCCAAATCCAGGCTGAAATCATATAAACTATCGTTGATAACATAGCCGATGGCGTGGCCGCCGGATCGGCTCGTGGGCGTGCAGGGGCGAGGTTTGATCGTGGTGGGAGGCAGGGGCACAGGTTTTTGGCGTCTTTCCGGCTTTTTGCTCGCGGTCCCGGCGCTGGCCGAGGTACCACGTCGGAATTTTCGTGAGGCGTCGTGCGGGGGAAAGTTGTCGGACAGGTTCAGGTACCCTTGGACAAGGCCGGACCATGCTCTGGCGTATGGCCGCCAGCCAGCAGTTCCAGAAGGTATTGATTATCCCAGCCCGCCCGCATACGTTTGCTTTTCACGCCGATCTTGGCACTGTTGGTCTTGGCCAGGTTCAAGGCAATGGTCACCACCGCCAGCAGTGATTGACGGGTGTTATGCCTGCGCGGATCGGGAAGATTTTTCAGAAAAGATAAAACACCACCGGTCGAATAGGCGTCCATGCCACACTCCTTTGCTTATCGACGGCGAGCCGAGATCCATTCCGCCCGCCCTGTTTACAACCGAATCCCGGACCACGCGGCCCGTCTCCGACCGGATGACATCCGCCGATGTCATACCATGCGTAACGCTATTGCGTCAATATCGTAAATGCGAATTTTCGTCTAGCATTGATGCCCATGTTTCTATATGATTTTGCCTTGGGATACGGCCACCCGTCCGCCCCTAATTCGTTAATCGGTGTAATCTATGTAATCTGTGGATTTCTTTGTTTCTCTACGGTAAATCCTTCGTGTCCCTTCGTGTCCGGAGTTTATCCCGGCCGCGCCGGGATGGTTCAATCCCCCCGTCCATCTGCGGTCATCTGCGTCATCTGCGGTTCTTCCCGTTGGTGTCCCCCGCAACCGTTCGTTAATCGGTGTAATCTTTGTAATCTGTGGATTTCCTTGTTTCTCTACGGTAAATCCTTTGTGTTCCTTCGTGTCCTTGGTGGTTAATTCCGTCGTTCTCTGCGTCCTTTGCGTCTCTGCGGTGAATCCCCGGTACCCTTTGTGTCCCTTCGTGTCCTTGGTGGTTCAATCCCCCCGTCCATCCTTCGTGTCTTCATCACTTCGTGTTTAAACGTCGTTATCCACCCCCATGCCGCACCTACCACGAAGTATGCACTGCCCGCCGTAGCGGGCCTACGTCCAAACAGCGTAGTGGTCTCTGACAAGTAAATAGGTCGCGTGCTAATGGCTCAGTCGAAGCCGCCAGACGCGCTCCACCCCCCCAAAAAAGGAATTCGGCTTCGCGCCCACGTCGCGCGCCCAACCCCAAAAATGAGATGGATAAATAAAAAGGATACCCCTTTGGCTATCTTGGCCATCTTGGCCACCTTGAACCTAAGTTACAATAAAGAAATGACTTATGAATATCCCACAACTTGGCCACCTTGCCCCGCTAACTTGGCCATCTTGGCCCCCTTGGCCTCCTTGCCCGTCGCCCCTCGCCGGAGCGACCGCTCTACCCCCGCGCAGCGTGCCAAAACCTCCTGACTCCTGACCACTCGCGGCCACAGCCGCTCCCAACCCAAAGACAAAAAAGTTTGTTGATCTCGTCAATCCTGAGAATCTTACCCCAAAAAATCCAACCCAACGGCCATCTTCTCACCCCTATAAACGCCAAATCTATGCTAATCTGGCCAATCTTGCTCACTACCGCAGTTCCACCATGCAAGCTGTTCTTGCCCACCGCTTGTCGTTTGTGCCCAAGTCGTGGAATATTGCGGCAATGAAAGCGGCTTTTGCTAAATTCTCCACGCTTTTGTCGCGGCTGGTCATGGCCTTGCTGGCGGTGGCGGCGCTGGCCTTGCTCATTTTCGGCCACAAACCCACTGTCTACCACCTTCCCAATGGCCAACGCGTCCACGGACGCATCGTGGTGAATTTCTGGGAAAACTGGACCCGCTTTGAAGAAGCGGCCATGCGCGACATCGTCAACAAGTACAACATGTCGCAGCATCGGATTTTTGTGCACATGGTGTCCGTGAGCCAGGCGGACCTGAAAACCGTGATTTCCGTGGCGGGCGGAGATCCGCCGGATATTGTGGTGTTATGGTCCGGCGACATGGGCGCTTTCATCGGGCATCATGCCCTGACCTCCCTGCAAAGCATGGTGCGGACGGGTATCGTGACGCGGCACACCTACGTACCGTATATATGGAAGGTCTGCGCCCCCTTCGGCAAGCTCTATGCCCTGGGGGCCACCCCCGAAACCTGCGCCCTGTACTGGAACAAAACATTTTTTGCCCAGGCGGGCCTGAATCCCAACCAGCCGCCGACCACAATCCAGCAACTGGATGCCTACGCCCGGAAGTTGACCATTATAGGCCGGCATGGCCGACTGATTCGGGCCGGATTTTTACCCACGGAGCCTGGCTGGTGGAACAGTTTCTGGGGCGTGTACTTCGGCAATCACCTGTACAATTACAAAACCGGCCATTTTAATATCAATACCCCGCAGCAGATTGCCGCATACCGGTGGTTCCAAAGCTTTTCGCGGGAATACGGATATCGCGCGGTGGATAATTTCCAAAGTGGTTTTGGGCAGTTTAATTCACCATTGAATGCGTTTATGTGCGGCAAGGTGGCGATGGAACTGCAAGGGCCGTATTTTGCCAATTTCATCCGCCGCAACAAATCCTCGCTGGCAGGGCATTTCGGCGTGGCACCATTTCCGTGCGCCCATCGTCCTGCCGGCACGGACACGTACGGAGATGTGGATGTGTGGGCCATTCCGCGTCATGCCCGCCATGTTCAAGCGGCCAAGCGGGTGCTGGCTTTTTTTATCCGCCAGGCCAACATTGAAGAACTCAATCACCTGCACTGCAAGCCTTCGCCGCTGAGGGTGGTGAGCCGCTCGTTTATCCGCAATAACCCCAATCCCTATATCATGGTGTTTGAAAATGCCATGCGGAAACATCACGTGGCGATTACGCCGCCCAGCCCGATCTGGATGCGCGTCAACAGTCAGCTCAACGTGATGGCGCAGCGGATATGGCTGGGGGCACCGGTTGAAAAAAGCCTGGCCTATACCCAGCACCTGGTCAACCGGTGGGTTCGCACCAGCCAGCGGATCGCCGCGTTACGAGCACGGGAGAAGCGATGAAGCCGCAAAAATCCCGCATCAACTGGCGTAGCCAGCTCATGGGCATGCTTTTTGCCGGGCGCCTTCGCCGCTGAGGGTGGTGAGCCGCTCGTTTATCCGCAATAACCCCAATCCCTATATCATGGTGTTTGAAAATGCCATGCGGAAACATCACGTGGCGATTACGCCGCCCAGCCCGATCTGGATG
>JAJZCR010000054.1 GCA_021851715.1 Planctomycetota bacterium | reverse complement strand
CTCCAGCCGCCGACGTTCGATTCTGCTCATTACAAGTATTTCCATTCCGCCCGTATAACCCAACTGGCTCGGGAGGGGTGACACTTCTATTGAGACAAGGGGGTGACATTTCTATTGAGACACAACACTGGCGATCATCGGCCGGGAAATGACCGTCGGCCAAGTCATGGACCTGGTTCTGCGCGATCGCGGCTATTACGAGCGTTCCAGCGGCGGCCTGACGGTCAGCGGAGGTGAACCGTTGCAGCAGTTCATATTCACCGCCGAACTGCTGCAACAGGCCCGCGCCGCGGGTATCCACACCTGCCTGGATACGTGCGGCATCGCCAGTTCCACCGCGTACGAGGCGATTGCCCCATTCGTGGATCTCTTTCTCTACGACTACAAAGCCACGCCCTCGTCCCGTCATCGCCACCTCACCGGCGCTGGCAGTGAACTCGTTCTGCGGAACCTGGAGCGGTTGTGCCGCACCGGGGCCCGCATTCGCCTGCGCTGCCCACTGATACCCGGTCTCAACGATCAGGACGAGCATCTGCGCGCCATTGCGGAGCTTTCCCGTACTTACAATCTCGCCGTGGAAATCATGCCCTATCATGACTTTGGTCGCGGCAAGGCGAATCGCGTAGGCCTGCCGGAGCCGGAGTTGGCTATGGCTTCCGCTGATGACCGGGTCAAAATGCGGTGGCAAGACCGACTCGTCGCCTGCGGTGCTCAACTTTACCAGGAGGGATGAATCCCAAGCCCATGCATACTTGTTAAACTTATTTGGCTGGGTCGCTGTGGCAGGAATCGTTTACAAGTCAGAGAACCATCCCAGTACGGCAACTGTGCGGGCCGGGTGGGCAAAATGGATCAGGAAAGGGTGTAGTGTACTTCGTTCGACTCCGGCTGATTCAGCGATGCGCCCGGCGATATCGGCCCGGAGTTTTCTTGTACAGGCGGACAAAGGCGCAGATAAAGCCGGAGGGAGTGGCGTAACCGGTTTTGTCGGAGATGTCACGTATGCTTAAGGAGGTGGTACGCAGGAGTTGGGCGGCTTGGCGGAGCCGAACATCGCGCAAGGCCCGGCCGGGTGTGCGCCCCCATTCGGTGGAAAGTTTTTGCGTCAGATATGCCCGGGAATAACCCATTTCGCGGGCAAAGGCCTTGAAGTTTCCCGGCTGGATGGATAAGAGCCGGCCGAGTTTTGGCACGCTCGCCGTGGTGCGGTTGGAGGTTTGATGGTGGTCTTGCACGGCTTGCCACCAGGCATCAAGCCAGTGATACGTCTCCTTTGACCAAAAATGGGCTGGCCGGGTGGAGGTTTGCAGGGCCAGGCGGATCATCCGCCGGGCGTGGCTAATGGCCGGGCTTGCCGGCGGAATATTTTGAATCTGGCCATGCTTATGGTGCAGGTAATCGAAGAGATTCAAGGCCGGTTCTCCGATCACGTGAATCCACAGATAATGAAGGGGCGCTTCCGGGGTGCCTGTGCGAAGGATACTTCCCGGCTCCGGCCGACGGGTAATAAGAGCCTGGCCGGCGGTGACAATGTGCCGATCTTCGCCGCGTGCATAACGGAGCGAGCCTTGCAGTACGTAAATCCAACTGCCGATGGTGTCCATGGCGTGAGTGAAGAGGCGCTGCGCGGGGAGCGCCTGCTGGATGTAATCGATGCCGCACTCGTAGAGGCGGAAATAAGGGCCGTCCCAGTTGGTGGCATTGGGTTTTAATAAAATGGTCTGACGCCAATTCATAGATTTTTTCCACAGAAGCGGCCACCGCACCTGATCGCGGATGCACGGTCATAGCCGATCGCACCGCGTCTGGGAAGCAGCACCGCCGGTGAGTTAAGGTAAATTCGAACAAAATGGAGAAAATAAAACATAATCACTATTGTATTCACCGGGCAGATCGTTGACAATAGTGAAGGTTCTATAAGGACTACCTGCGGTGAGGTGTAACCATAGGGTACTGCGGAACTAGGAAACGTGACCAGATTAATCACCTGTAAAAGGAATTAGCCAGCATGCGGATACAAAATGTGGCGGCGCATGGCCGAGGGTTTTTCGGATGGATGGGGCTTGCGGTAATACTGTTATTGACAACCAGGGCCAACGCGGTCGGGGCGGGAGCTTCGGTCTGGATTCCAGGTGACAAACCCGCCGGTTTTTCGCCCGCCATTCTCAAGCCTAACTTGGCGGGCTGGGGACGCACAAATCTTCTATTCGGCGGCAACTGGCTGAGCTACGTCCTTTCGCCGCAGCAGAACCAGCATGTGGTGCCGTTGCGGGGATTGAGGATTCGCTACAACTTCAAGTGCTCGGCTGCCGGTAATTACCAGGTGTGGATGCGCATTGGGTTTGAATTCGCCCGTGCACCATTTTCATGGCGTGTGGATCGCGGCCCCTGGCATCGCGTAAGCCCCAATAAGCCGGCGGTGGATCTGATGTCGTTGGCGACCTGGTGCCAGATTTCATGGTTGCACGTGGGAAAAGTCATCCTGCCGGCGGGCCGTCATACCTTTGAAGTTCGCCTTCGTCCATATGCCACGTATCGTGGTCGCGGCCCGGCTCCGGCCCGCCAGGCTGTTCGGGCCGCCATCAATGCCAATCGTCTGGCACCGAAATTACCGCTGCAATGGCATCGGATTTTGTTCGGCTGCAACGCCATCTGCCTTTATGCCGGGCACTTTATTCCCAACGGTCCCTATGCACCGGGCACCTGGAAACCGTCCAAGCTGGATCAGCAGGCAGCCACCACCGTTTATCGCCTGCCCGCGGCCGCAGGCAAAGCCGCTCGGATCAGCATCTCACTGGCCGGTCTGTGGCAGATCTGCCGCGACGGGCAATTGCTGCCCACGCGGGCGGGTGTGCCGATCAGGCATTTGCCGCAGCATCCGCTGTGGACGGCAATAACGGTTCCTGGGGATAAAAACGTGGAGCGGCCGGATTTGCGTTACTGCCACCGGCTGTGGTACCGGTGCCGGGTGATGGTTCCGAAATCATACGCGGGCGATGGGTTCCACCTGGTTTTTCCGCTCAACAACCTGAACACAACGGTATTTGTGAATGGCCAATACTGCGGATTTTGTAAGGCTTCGTATGCCCGCTTTCGCATGGATATCAGCCGGGCCATGCATCCGGGGATCAATGAGATTTGGGTTGGTATCCGCGATGCATGGTATGGTTATCAAAATGATCCGAAAAATCCCCTGCTGCTCAAGCGGGAATTTGCTTATCCCGTATCCTTTTTCTCCATGGGCTTTCAGCACTTGGTGTATCCGGTCTGGGGTCATAGCGCGTCAGGAATATTGGTTCGGCCCCGGCTGGTGGCCACGGGCGCTGTTTATGCCGGCAATGTGTTTGTCAAGCCCAGCGTGCAGCAGCACCGTTTAGCTGTGCAGGTGAAGATTCGCAATACCACTCTGCAGGCCCAGACCGGTGAGGTTATTTGTGAAGCGATAGAACCGAAAACCGGACAGATCGCCCAAAAGCTGCCGCCGGAGCATTTTCAAGTGGCCGCCGGAGCGGTGGAAAAGTTGCAGGTATCCGGTTCCTGGGCGCATCCCATTTTGTGGTGGCCCAATGCGCCGCACCTGTATACGTTGCGGACCCTGGTGATGCTTAACGGCCATCGTGAGGATATCAAAAATACCACCTTTGGATTCCGGCAGTGGACCGCCGATGGTATTAATTTTGAGCTTAACGGGGTGGTCTTTCACGGCTGGTGTGACCAGCACGCGGAAAGCACGGCGAAACAGTGGCTGGCGTTTCAGAAGAAGCATCATGAAAACATGATGCGGTTCTGGGTTAACTGGCTCTGGTTTGGCATGCCGCCGCAACAGGCGCTGAGCTTTTTGGACTGCCATGGTGTGGTGGTGCGTGAACAGGACATTCTGGATGGCGAACTGATGGGCTACCAGCCGCAGCCGGAACTGGCCAAGCATTGGCGGCAGCAGGTGGTTGCCTGGATCCGCGGGTATCGCAACCATCCGTCGATCATGGTATGGTCGCTGGAAAATGAGTTTATGTATGTCAATATTAATAATCTGAATCAGGTGGCGACCTGGACGCCGGTGGAAACCCGGGTTTCCAATGCCGCCTTGCGGGTAGACCCCACGCGATTCACCATGTCGGATGGCGGCGGAGCCACCACCCAACAGACACTGCCGGTCTGCGGCAATCACTACATTACAGGTCCATGGTCGGCTTATCCGCCATTGGCCTACCAGGCCAACGTTAATGGCGGCGGGCGCGGTGCGTCCCACTGGGTGTGGCATCCGCAAAGCCATCCGCATTTCACCCGCGGTGCGTGGGTGTGGGACCAAAAACGCCCGCGTTTTGCCGGGGAGGATTATTTCATCAACGGCAGCCACCCCGGCTTGGCGGTCATTGGAGGTCCCGGCGTATTTTCCAGCAACCGGATCATGCACCAGGCCGCCGGAAAACTGGAAACCATTCTGCAACAGGGCTATCGCTGGGATCAATACGGGGCGTGGGATTTATGGACCGATGATGCCTTCACCGGGACCAGGGTCTACAACTCCATGGCACCGCGCGCGGTCTTTTGCAAGCAGTGGAACTGGACCTTTGGCTCCGGTCAGCAAATCAGCCGCCGCATGGGCATTTTCAATGACACCCACTCCGATGCCCCGATCACCTTCATCTGGACGCTTTCAGCCGGTGGCCATGAGTTGGCCACCAGTTCCACGATCTATCATGTGGCAGCAGGAACGTCCGATCGGTTTTCCCTGGCGCTTACCATGCCTGTCACTCAGACGCGTCTGGAGGCCGCATGGCATCTGGCGCTGATTGTCCATGGTCGCACGGTTTACCAGGACACCAAGCATGTTTCGATATTGCCGGCCAACTCGACATCGGACCTGCGCGGGATAGCGGCGTTGAACGCCACGAATTTCGGCGTCTGGGATCCGGAACATAAACTGACCGCATTTTTAATCGAACACCACATCAGCTACACCCCAGTTAAAACGCTGGCCGCACTGCCGGCGGGATTGCAGGTTCTGCTGGTGGGGCCTCATGCGCTTAGCGCCCGGGAAAGCGGGTCTTCGCGGCTGGAGGCATGGGCGGTGGGCGGCCGGCGCGTCATTGTTCTGGAGCAGAAACACCCCCTGGAGTACGAGTCCACACCGGCCGACCTCACAACGGCGCATAATGTCTGCTATACCGGTTTTGGTATTAATTTCGCGGGTCGCGTGTTGCGCGGGCTGCGTCAGAAAGACTTTTTCACCTGGGGCAACAGCGCGATTATCGCGGTGCATCCGTATCATCAGCCACATCGGGCGGCCACCCCCGTGGTGGTGTGCGGCAACCGGCTGGCGGATGCGGCGCTGGTGGAAGTTCCGGTGGGGAAGGGAATGCTGTATTTGTCTCAATTACGCATCGGAACCACCCTGCAGCGTAATGCGGTGGCCCGGGCGCTGCTGATGAATCTGCTTAACGCTGCCCAACGATACGTACTGATTCATCGGCCGGTCAAGCTGGTGGCCAGAACCGGATCGCCATTGTTTGACGCGATGCACAAGATCGGGGTGGCTTTCGGCCGGCCGACCGGGGTGTTGGGGGCAATTACACCCCCGGTGGCACAGACGGCGGTGATTCAGGCCACGCCACAGAATCTGGCGGTGCTGGCGAGCCATCGGAAAGCGGTGCAGGTTTTTAACCGTGCCGGCGGATGGATCGTGCTTAACGGGTTGACTCCAGCGGGATTGAAGAGTTTTAACCGGCTGACCGGCTTTCACTTTATGATCCGGCGGTTTGGCGTTGATCACGTCCACTTCGCAGCGGCGCGGCCCGCATGGACGTTTGGCATGAGCGGTCGCGACCTGGTGCAATATTCTTCGCGCCGGATATTCCGCTGGCAGGCCGGGTATTACGTATCGCGACATGAATACAAATACGTGATTGATTACGATGATGCGGCACCTTTCGGCACGTCCAGCTTCAGCAGTTATCCGCTGATCATCAACGGGTTCCGGAGCGATTCCGGCTGGCCGTTGATTATAGACTTTCCGGCCAAGGGCAATCGCATACCGATTCACTTTCCGCAACCAGTCACTATGACCGGCTGGACGTGGATCGGCAATATGTTTTATCAGCCCACCACGCAGGTGGAGTTGCACTTTGCCGGACACCATCCGCTGTTTTTTAACACGCAGCCGAACAACCGGCGGCAGCGCTTCATGTTCAAGCACCCGCTGACGGCCGATGCGGTAACCTTGCGCATTACCCGGTGGCAGCATCTGGTGGGCACACGGGGCATGGTGGGTATCGATAACATTTACCTGTGGATGAAGCGTTCCGCGGGCTTCCGCCGGAAGGTAAAACCAATCGACAACGTGGGCGGCATGATGGCCTTTCCACGCGGCCAAGGCGGCATGGTGCTCTTTAATCTGGACTTCCGCCCGCCCGGCCGGGAATCCATGCCGGTGAACGCCGTGAAAAAACGCAATCTTCTGCGGGCTTTGCTGGCGGCATTTCACGCATCGTTTACCGGGGGCGCTCCGGTCATCGCCGGAGATACTCATCTGCGCTACACACCCGTGCGGCTGGTCGGAAAATGTACGCAATTTACCGGGGTCCGTGGCTGGTTCGGGAACAAACGATTCACGTTCACTGATTTTCCGCAGGGGCGGCAAACGCTGGGCGGGGTTCCGTACAACATTTATCACTTTGCGACATCACCGGTACCAACGTGCATCATGCTTAGCGGCCCCGGTGTGCCCAATCATCCGCCGGCCCAGGTTGTGGGTATTGCGGTCAAGCGAAAAGCGAACGCTTTGTTCTTTTTGCAGGCCGCTAAAATTCTCCGCCAGCCGCGGCCGGGCCAGAACGTGGAAGTGGCGCGCTATGTCATTCATTATGCCAATGGCTTATCCGTCAATGTGCCCGTCTATGTCAACCGCGAAGTGGCGAATTACCGCCAGAAGCATCCGGTTCCGCTGCCCAAGGCCCAGATTGCCTGGCAACGGCGTTACTCCGGAACCTCATTTTACGCGGTGGCGTACACCATGCAGTGGACCAACCCGCATCCGCAGGATGAAATCTCTTCCATTGATATTCTGCCGGGTCCGCCTTGGTCGGGCATTCCAGTGGTGTTGGCAATCACGGCAGCGCGATAGCGTTGGGTGGCCGGCGGCGATGGGGGCATCGCCGGCTACGGCCGGTACCCGCCGGGCACTGCGTCGGACGCGCCGGCGTAGCCGGCAAGATTTCGAACAAAATCAACAATATCAAACACAATAGTTATTGATTGCGCAGGGTGGATCGCGGATAATGTAGAGGTGGAAAGGCGAGTGCGATGAGCGCATAAACGAACCGCTGCGTTCATCGAAAATGTTTTCTGGAGAATAGCCATGAGTGCCCACACAATGAACCGCCCTTCCGAAACCGGTTTTTCCGTTTGGCGGCGTGCGGCCACTGCCGGTTTTACTCTTATTGAATTATTGGTGGTGATTTCCATCATCGCTATTTTAATTGCCCTGCTTTTGCCGGCGCTGGCGGCAGCGCGGCGAGCGGCCGATGTGGTTCTCTGTGCCAGCAACGAGCGGCAAATCGCCATGGCCGTGCAATACTACGCCATGAGCCGCTTGCGATGTAGGGCTGCGAATCACCCGGCGCGCAGGGGCGTGGCCGCGTGCGGCGGCGGTTTTTACCGGCATCAGGCCGCGAGCCGCCGCTTTTCGCATTGAACGATGATTTTTCTCTGACTTGGCGCAGCAGAGCCTTGGCCTCTCACTGTTCGGCTTGTGAATGTGCTTCAGCGGATGCCAGTGGGTCTTGAGCCAACCCACATCAAGCCGCGGATCGGCTGGTCGGCTTCGGTGGTGAACCATTGTGGTCGCGTAAGGCCAGGGCCATTCTGGAAAGTCTCACGGGCGAGAGGCTCTTGCCGCTATGGCGTGGCGCACTGGCCAGGGCGGTGGCCATCATCGCATGGACGACCATCATGGTGGCGACCTGCGCATGGAACCGCTTGGCTCCCGTCACGTTGCCATCGTCCGCCCCCCAGAAGAGCTTGCAGCGGGCGTTGACACGCTCCACCGCCGAGCGGCCCTTGTAGCGACGTTCGAACTCCTGGGTGCCACGGGGGATCGGCGGGAAGCGTCGCAGGTCTATCGCCTGCTTCACTCGCACCGTCTTGCCGTAAGATTTGTTTTTATTGCAGATGTGCGTCATGGGGCACTTGAACCCCTCGTGCATCGCTGGACACCGGTACTTGAGCGTCCCGCAGGATGGTTCGTAGCCGGTGTAGGCCATCTTGCGTTTCACCGGCGGATCCGAGACCTTGTCGTAACAGAAAACACTGCCCGCTTCATCGTAGACGATGTTGCTGGTGCCATCGTGGCCCGGCAGCATCCGTTCGGATTCCTCCCGCCACATCCGCCGATTCTCCACCACCGGCTTGATCCGCTGCTGATGCAACAACTGATGCGTCCCGATATCATCCGCCGCCTTGTCGTACGCCAAGGTCTCCATACGCCCGGCCGGCAGATGGCCCTGCGCCTGGCGAACCAGTTCGGGTATGGGCCCGACATCGGATGCGGTGGCGGAAGTAATCTGCCAAGCTAATATGACCTCATAACGCACATCCACCAGCAGATGGAACTTATAGCCGAACCATTCATACACCTTCGATACCTTATCCTCATCGTCAAGGTATTCTTTGCGACCTCCCGCCGGCTGCGGCAGACGCTTGTCCTTCAGGCACGCTTCTTTACTGTCCGCCCGGGCGCTGAGGCAGGAAGAATCGCCCGCCACATGCCGTCCCATCTCCGGCACAATGAAAGCGAGCTTCCGAGTCAGAAGTTCAAACATGTCCCGTAACAGCTTCTGATGTTCCGGCTCGCCGAGCACTTCTTCAAAGCGGCTCATGTTCCAGGCCTTGGGCACTTTTTCGACGTCCGCTATCATGGCCAGTTCCCGCAAGGCCGCATTACGCCGCAGGTCAGCCAGGCAGCTTTCCATGGTGGGATGCCGCAGGAAGTACCGGAGCATGTGAACCCGCCAGAGCGTGGCGATGCCATAGTCATTGCGTCCCCTGAAGCGGCGCAGACGCAAGGCCGCCAGCAGCCTTTCATCCGGCAACAGTTCCAGCAGCAGTTTCAAGGCCATCAGGTCGGGTGAATCATCGAGCGAATCCCAATTGAAGAGCTTTCCGGTGGTGGTCAGACGCATCAGCCAAACACTCCATTGCCATGAGGACAACACCGACGAACCCCGCCGGCTGATGAAGCAAGATTATACAACGCAACGCATACCCTCGTCAAGCGAAGGTGGTGTAAAAATTCCGCCCGGATTTCGTTTTCAAGCCCTGAACCCCAATAGCCGCACGCCAAGGCAGGCGACAGGAGCCATCGTTGGGGTAACGCTATTTTTAACACCCATACTGTTACCAATGATTGCAGGCGGATCATCCACAACGCAAGCGGCTCCTACGCCATGGATAATCACGGAATTTTGGTGTATGACAACAGTACCATGTGGTCTAGCACTGCCACCTATAACTACCATTGGGATGCTGCGCTGGGAGGCCAGCCGATACAACTGCCGCCCAGTGGTAAACAGTCCATGACGCCCAAAAATTCCTATTTGTCGGGCTTCGCGTACGTACCATCGGTAACCAACCAGGTGTCGCCGGTATGGCAGTGTCCGCTGTTTCAAGTGGAGGTTAACAAGTCAGAATATTATGCCACCCCGTGTGACTATGGTATGAATTTTAACCTGATGGTTACCTGTGACACCGGCTACCCGTTGCCTCCCGCTTCCGGCGGCTTGCCGCCTTATAGATCCAATCTGCCATGGGGTTCGAAAGTTTGTTTGCCCTTTCATTTGCTGCAGGTTCCGCCGGATGAAATGTTGTTTTCCGATTGTTCGTTTTATATTTCGCCGCCGCCGTATTGGGTATCTGACGTCAGCAATGGTTTATACCTCCAAGCTGGCTATCCGGGCTACGCTCCATGGCAGGTCAGTACGATTAACGTCCCCATCGCCAATGCGGCACTTGGGGCTATTCCACTGCATAACGGTGTGATCAACACGGCGTTTCCGGACGGGCATGTGCAGGTTATTAATTCGATTCAAGCCTTTGCCAATGCCGTACAGCCGGCCAACTGGCTGCAGTAACCCCTTTCGGTTGGCGGACTGCGATTCATCGGATGGCGGCCAAAACTTAGAGTTTGGAATTGTAAGCATGTCCAGCCATGACGCTTGGAGGAAGATTGTTATTCCGCCGGGTTGATTACCTGCCGCTCCGCTGGAAGGGTGCAATGCGGCCGGTAAAAATGGACTTAGCCTCATTCTTTTTGGTTGGTTTGGTGGTGATCATGAATAATGGCGACAGCGCTGGATCGGACTTGGGGAGCGTCGAGGGCTTATGCCTCAACGGCACGGTTGAGCCGCTGGGGCCTCTAAGCGTCACGGCGAAACGCCCCGGTGAAATACAGATTCTCGATGCGGCCTTGCGGTGCTATCACCAGACCCATATTGAGCCGGGCCGGCAGGTATGCTGGCTGGCGGGTGGGGCTGCGGGGCGGCAAGTGGTGCGGCTCAGAGATCAAGCCGGAGGTTTGGTGGCGGAGAGAATGTTTCGGCTGGTGGCGAAAACCAACGTGGTTGATGGTTCCGGCCGGATGACACGCCTGCTGCGTGTCCTGCTGACCACTATGCTGCAAAGTGAGGGCGGTGGCGGCGAGTTCATCAGCATCAACGACACAATGTACAAATTTTATATTTGCTGGTTGCGCGATCATGTGCATGCCCTGAAGGGTCTGCGTTACTTTGACGGAGTGCTGTTGCCATCAGGAATTGATCTTTATGCCGATTTTCAGCGGGCCGACGGCATGATCTGGGACCGGGTGGGGCGTGGGCTTTGGCCCTATCAAACCTGGCGTGACCACGAATTCGCCGATGGCGGTTTCATCCGAACGGTGCCCGGCAACCCGCAGGCTCGGCTGGAGCGAATTCCCGTTGAAAATGATGTGGAATACCTTTTTATTGAAGGCTTGTATTTGACCTGGCAGGCCACCGGCGATGATGCCTGGATGGGGAGCCTGCTGGATCGGGCGATCCGGGCGGTCGGTTACGCCACCAGCGATCCTTGCCGCTGGAGCAGTAAATTTGAGCTGCTCAAACGTGGCTATACCATTGATACGTGGGACTTCCAGCATGAAGAAGATGCGGCGATCGGCGGATCCGCCATGCGCATTGATCCGCAGCGCACCCGCTTTGGTGTGATGCACGGCGATAACACCGGCATGGCGGCGGCGCTGGGCTACCTGGCGGAAATGCTGATGGCAGTGGGCCGCCGGACAGAGGCACACACCTTCCAGGATCTATCACGGAAGCTGATGCGGCGGGTGGTGGCGCTGGCCTGGAACGGAGATTTTTTTACGCATTTTGTGGATGAAAATCCGGGTGTAAAACGCGATGTGGGCGGTACACGCACGGCAGAGCAGATTACGCTTTCCAACGCCTACGCCCTGGGGCGGGGCATTACGCATGATCAGGCGGTGAAAATTATCCGCAGTTATCAGCAAGTCAGGCAACGGATGCCCGCGAGCAGCCCGGGGGAATTTTACAACTGCTATCCGCCGTTTGAGAAAGGGTTTGAAAACAACAGTCCGCGATGGGAATACATGAACGGCGGGGTCTCGCCGATCGTTGCCGGCGAACTGGCCCGCGGAGCGTTTCAGCACGGCTTTGCAAGTTATGGTGCCGATATTCTCAATCGCATGCTGAACTGGGCCGAGGCCCATGGTGGAATGTTGCCTTGCTGTTTGAAGGGCAAAATGCCCGATTCTGTAGCGGCCAACTACCATCCACTGGATCTGAGGCCGGTGGCCAACGCCGATTTTCGCGCGGATTCCCAGCACACGGGGGTTTTGCCCTGGCTGGGCGAGACAGGCAATGATTTAGCCCAAATACCGACCGGCAGACAGCGATTGAATGGGGTGGATTTTGACATTATTGATCCGGATCGCAGCGCCGGTCGTAGTTGCCTGATTCTGGGCGGGGTGGGCCGGGTTCACCAGCGGGCTTGTGTCGCCTCTGACCGCCAGACAGCCCAATCCATTTATCTCCTCCACGCCTGTTCTAATGTCGGCACCGAAGCTGGAGTGCTGGTGGGTTGGCTGACGCTGCATTATACGAATGGCACCCATCAGACCAGGTACATCCAGACGGGTCGGGAAGTGGGATCATGGTTTATGCCCGGCGATTCGGAACCGGGACGCAACCACGCCCTGCGACTGGCATGGCGCGGAGCCAACGCCAAGTTTAAGAATGTGGGCGTTTATACCTGGGGAATGGCGGTGGATCATCCCGAAGCGGCCCTGGAGCGCGTGGAATTCACTGCGGCGGAAAGTGCCACCCGGTGGATGGTGCTTGGGCTTACACTAAGTGATCAACCTCTGCAAGTGCCGGTATCAGAGGTGTCCTACGGCATTCCCGCAAAGTGGGGCGCAGCGGCGGTGGTTCGGGCACTGATGGAAGGCTTGGTGGGCGTCACGGACAGGGCACGGGCGATGGATGTGGTCGAACTGGCTCCACGCTGGGCTGCCACCGATGAAACTTATGTGGACGCGACGGCGGCATGGCCTGCCAGTGAGGGCTACGTGGCATACCAATATCGGTACGACCGCCCGGCGAAAATGATTGAAGTGTTATTGACCGGCAGCGGCCAGTGCGGTACGCTCAAGTTGCTCTTGCTTCCAGAGGCAGCCACGGTGCGGAGAGTTCTGGTGGATGATTCGCCCGCTGCTTATACGGGTCAACGTATTGAAAATTCACGGTACGTGTTTTTGGTGTTGCCCACGCTAAGCCCGCAGCGGGTGAGAGTGGAGTACGGCTGAAACCTCTGAGGTTCCGGGGATCCGAAAAAAAGCTGCCGCCCGTTTTTTTTTGATGACAAGGTAGACCATGAAAAATTTGCCACCGCCGAATTTGATTATTTTGTGCGCTGATGAGATGCGCGGAGATTGTCTGGCCGCCAATGGTTTAAACCCGGATATTCGCACGCCGAATATGGACGCAGTGGCGGCACGCGGGGTGAATCTTTCTCGGCATTTCACGTGTTTTCCCAAATGCGTGCCGGCACGCATCAGCATGACTACGGGGCGCTATGCCCATACTGATGGCTATCGCACGATATGGCAGCACATGCCGGTGGACCAGCCGAATGTACTTAAAACGCTGTTGGCGCATCATTACGAAGCGGCAGTGCTGGGGCTTAACCATGCCTGGGAAAACATGCACGAGGCCAGCCATACTCCGCCGGAGTTAAAGCCCGGCCAGCGCGGCCTGCGGATCGACCACCATTCATGGACGGCACCGCTGAAAGCCATTTATGAAAGGTACAAGGTTCAGGCACCGGACCTGGCGGTGGCGGGCGAACTGGTGGACCTGGACCGGGCGTTGACCTCCGACACCCATTACCGCGGCGACTTGGATGTGCACTGGGACAGCGAGGCTATTACCCAGCAGGCCGTTGAACTTCTCACGACAGTGTGGAGCCGATCGCGGCCGTTGTATATGCAGGTGAATTTAGGCCCGCCGCATCCGCCATATGCCGCACCCGAACCATGGTATTCGATGTATGATCCGGAAAAGATAGAGGTCTTTCCGCACGACTTGCCGGTGAATGCTCCGCTGTCCTTGCGGAAGCAGCGGGAATTCCGCACGGGCATGAATCCTGATGGCCATCTGCTCAAAAAAATGCAGGCGGTTTATTACGGGATGATCAGCCGGGTGGATGCGCAAATCGGCCGCATTTTGCAGGCTATCGAGCAGCAGAAACTGTGGGATAATTCAATTATTTTGCTGCTGTCGGACCATGGGGATTTTGCCGGCCAATACGGGTTGGGCGAAAAGTGGGATACAACATTTGCGGATGCTTTGACGCATGTGCCATGTGTATTGGCCGGCAGGGGCCTGCCGGCGGGCAAAACCATTTCCGGCTTGACTGATCATACGGATCTGGCTCCGACGCTGCTGGGATTGCTGGGGCTTGAGCCGGACTGGCCGGTGCATGGCCATGATCTGCGGCCGCTGCTCGATGGACGGCTGGAGAGGGTGCGGGATGCGGTGTTTGCCGACGGCGGTCACGAGGCTGAGATGCGCCGGCGCTTTAGCTTTCCCGGATCGGACAGCGGCAAACAGCGTACGTATCGCAATTGCCCGGAGAGCATGGCCCGGGCCAAAATGGTTCGCACGGATCGTTATAAGCTGGTGATGCGCGAAACCGGCGATCATGAACTTTATGACTTGCAAACTGATCGCTGGGAATTGAATAACCGGTATCACGATGCCAAACTCACCGACGTACGCACCCAATTGCTTGAGCAATTGGCGCACTGGTGTTTGGTGACAGATACCGATCGTCCACACCAGAACCTGGTGGGCGCATGACCGGGCAATAGGTGCCCGCGTCGACCATGGAACAATACTGCGTCAAACCTGCCGAGAGCTATCTTTCAGCGGGGAAGGCTCTAATTTCCGGGTTGGGACCGTCCTGCCCGGCAATCTCCAGCGTTACCGCCGCCGGCCCCCGAGCGGTAATCTCGCATCGGCCATCTTCCCGCCGCCGCCATTGGATGTGGATGGGCCCGGCGGGGTGCGGCACAACGCCGCGGGCCTGGTGGATGGTGACGGTCTGCGGATCCACCACCAGGTGCCGGGCCTGGCCCGGTGTTTTTTCGCGTACCCCAAGTACGTAACGTGTAAAATATTCCAGCGGTGCGGTGGACCAGGCATGGCAAAGGCTCCCTTTTTGCCGGATGCCGCGGTGCAGACATTCCCAGAAGGTCCAGGCGTGGTGATTTTTCATGATTTGCATGTGGTCGACGATGATACGCTCGGCTGCATCGAAGCGCCGGATACGCACCAGGCTATCCAGGGCGTACTTGAGAAAGTAAAGCTCGGCAAAGTCATCGGCCGGCCGGCCCTGCGCCGCCTTTTCGGCATTGGTCTGCAATCGTCGTAACACGTAGTCAACAAGGGCCGGTTCCTGGGTGGCGTCGGCCAGGCCAAATGCCAGTGCCAGAATGTTGACATGGAGAATTTCCCGCTCCACCCGCCGGCCATGGAGGAATCCGCCGGCAAATCGTCCAACCTCAGGCATCCACAGTCTTTGTTGGAAGGCCTGCGCCACCAGGGTCGCCTGTTGCCGGTACTGTTGCGCCTGGCGTCCGCCGCCGGTGGCTTCGTGGAGTTCCGCGGCGTTATTCAGGGCGCGGTAGCGCAAGGCGTTAAGCACGCCATTTTCATCATAAGTCCGGGCCTCTTCCCAGGCTCCCCAATCTATAAAGGGTGCGTACTGTTCGCAGATATCCCAGAGAACTGAATGGGCCGAGGTTTTCCACGCAGGACTGCTCAGCAGCCGATCGACCGCCGGTAGGCATTCGCGCAGCGTGGAAAGGTCACCGGTGCAGGCCCAGTAATCGTGCAGCCACAGGGTGTAAATTAAGGTGAAATCCCCCCAGGTTATGTGGAGCCAGGCGGGGGCGGATCCTGGCATCTGGCCGTTGGAACGTTGCGCCTGGGCAAAAAGCCGTAACGCCCTGTGCACGACCGCATGATTCTGGCATAACCCCATGTGGACCATCGACTGTACGTAGGCATCACCCAGGTAGAGCCCGCGTTCCCGCCACGGGGAATCGCAGAAGACCTCTTCTGTGCCGGCCTGGAGCGTTTGCACGCCCGCATCCCACGCCCAGTTGTACAAGTCCTGGTCGCAATGGAAAGCCCCGGTGCAGGCCGGCAGACAGCGCCCATCGCGCAGCGCCACTCCATGCAACACGATGGTGCCGGTAACGTGCCTGGGCCGGCGAATGGTGATCTGGGCGTACCGGCCGCCGCGCGGATGGAAGGTTTCAATTGCTTCACGCCCACCGCTGCAGATAAAGCGGTCCGCCGATTCGACAAATGGGTTACAGGCAAACAAGTCCAGGCTGCCATCCTGCCTCAGCCGCTCGTCATAAGCCAGATCCAGCACGGTGCCTGCCGGAGCCTCGATGTCCACAATCAGATGGCCCAGATATTCAGTGCCGAAATCTGCAATGATGGTAAAGTCGCTGTCCATCGGCAGAGCCAGCGGCCAGGCTGATGCCGCAAGGCCCGCCATCGGCTGGGGCTTGTCCCAACTCATCATCCGGGCGGGGCAGGGGGGCAAAAGGCCAGCCGGCAAAAGTTGCCATGCCGGATCATCAAGGTTCAGGCTGTGCACCGTCGGTGGCGAGGTTTTCCAGCTTTGCGCGTCATTCATGGGGCGTACCGGTTGATAGCGCAGGGCGTGTGGGTCGGATAAGTTCGGACTGGCCCTGGCAGTCAGATTCGCGGTCAGAGGCAGGCCCACCAGGAATGGGTACGCCGACCGAATTTGCTGCGGTTGTCCGCACAGCACGTTCCAGCCCTTGTTCAACGGCACAGTGGCGTTTTGCCGATTGCCCCGGGTGGCATCATCGGTGCCGGTGATTTCACGGCCGTTGAGAAAATTCGGTCCCCAGTGCAACCCCAGGGTTACCTGTTGCTCGGACGGACTGTGCAGAAACGTGGCGTAACTGAAGCGACGCGGGGTGGCGGGTTGGGCCGGGGAAGGTTCCGGTGGAACATCCATGCTGGTAAAACCGATGTACTGCTCATCTGGAATAACCGGTCCGCCGTGGAACCCCGCCGGATGGATGATCTTTCCCGTCGGCATCACCAGTGACCGGGGGGCAAGCTCCGGCTTCTGTGAAAGGATCGCGGGTGCTTGCCAGAGGGTGTCTGAGGCAACCAGGCGTCGCCAGTCGGCCAGATCCAGAATTTCCGCCGGGCCGATGGCAAAGCTGAAATGCGGCGTGTCATTTTTCCACGCGGCCACCCGTTGCACCTGCCAATCACCGGGCGTGGTCAGGTTGACGGTCCCGGTGGGGGTATGGACCTCTCCCCAGGCAATGAATCTGCCGCAATCGCCGGGCATGCTCTGGAAGTTATTAGCGTTGATAAAACAGGCCTCAACCATGATGCAGTTGATGCCGATACGCAGATGGGGAGCCAGATCATAGCTGTCAAATTCTTCATGCGGCGGGACAAATCGTCCCGGCCCGTAGCCGATAATGGTATCGTTGATCCGCAATCTATAGCGTGTGGAAGCAAACAGATGCAGTTCTGCCGTTGCGATTTTTCCATCGCATTGAAACCGGCGGCGAAAAACCAGCCAATCCGTTGGGCCGGCATCTTGCGGATTCACAGGCAACCAGGCAAAGCGGGCCGGTGCGGTGTCATTATCCATATTCGTCACGTTAAAAAGGATCAGGCTATAAGCCTGTACTGCCAACATGGGGCATGGTCAGCCATGCAATGAACGCCGAAGCGTCCTCACTCCAGACACCATTCTGGCATTGGGACCGATGCTCGCCCACAACATCACCAAACCCATCATACCACGTAAGGCACCTCCCGCAACGCCCGGTCAGAGGAAGAATGATTCCGGATCTATGGCGTCCGGCGAATTGATGCGTGCTCCCGTTGGTATCGGCAGCGGTCCATTCAGCAGCGGATCCTGCGTCTGGTGTTGCCAGGCGAGCAGGCGTTGGCTCATTTTCTCGCGTATGGCTACGTAGGCCGGGTGGTCTGCGAGATTATTATTTTCGTTGGGATCAAAGAGCAGATCAAAGAGGTACTCTCGCGGTATGATCTGCTGCGTCCATCCATGGCCGAGCCACACATCGCGGCTGGGGCTTGGATCGCAATTGGCCACCATGGGGCCGTGGGGCGGATCATAGCGGCGAATGTACTTAAAACGGTCCGTGCGAATACAGCGCTGCGGCTCGTACGGACAATGAAAATTAACTTCGGCATAAATGGCGTCATGCACGGTTGCGGCCTGCCGGCGAATCAGGGGCATCAGGGAAACGCCCTGCAGCCAGGGTGGTCGGGCTATATTGAGCAGTTCGCATAGCGTGGGGAATATGTCCAGTTGGCTGACCATGGCGTCTATCACGCGGCCGCCCGTGAACCCCTCCGGACCGCGCATCATCAACATCACGCCCAGGCCATGATCGGTGAGATTGCATTTCATGGCGGGGAAGGCCGGGCCATGGTCCGTGGTGATGATGACCAGGCTGTTCGCGGCCAGGCCGGTTTGCTTCAGGGTTGCCAGCACGTGTCCAATGCCGTCGTCGAGCCGGCGCACGCTGGTATGAAACCCCGCCATGTCCAGCCGGGTTTCGGGCAGGTCGGGGACAGGCGATGGGGGCCGCAGAAACCGCGGATCGTCCGCCGGCTCTGGAGATGGAAACGGCCGATGAGTTTTGTAAAATCCGACCGAAAGAAAAAACGGCTGGTTGGCTACGGATTTGAGAAATACGGCAGCCGTGGCGTCCACTCCTTCATTGTTCCGCCACTGCCCAGGGACTTCCAATACCTGGTCATAACCAAGCTGGGCCGTATCGTGATTTTTGGATTCGTGTTCAATGCCGCAAAGAATGGTCTGATAGCCGGCGGTTTTTAATGTGGAAACCAGATGCCAGCGTGGATCTTTAAGGCCAAAGCCGCGGTGGGCCAGCCCCCACATGCCATTGGTGTGCGGCCAGGCTCCGGTGAGCAATCCGCTGCGGCTGGGCGAACAGGTGGGAGCCACACAAAATGCCTGACGAAATACCACGCCTTCACTCGCAAATTGCTGCAGATGAGGTGTGGGTACGGCATAACCATACGGCGAGATGTAGCGGCCAGTATCATGCGAGTGAATATAGATAATGTTCGGTTGCGTCACTGGTACTGCTCCTGACCGGACGCCGTGAGCAACAACGGCTGCCGACCACCGCACACCATTCGCACGAGCCACCACGGGTCATGAGGTTCCTACGATACCCGCGATGCCCGCGCACAAGCAACCGCAACGCTTGAGGCCAGTTGCTCTACGGGTGTTTGTTTGCGGCGCGCCGGGTATAATTCACGGATCATGATGACGATTGCCACCGAAATCAATACCCGTCTGACCACCCCAGCTATCGCCATACGCGGCATCACTAAAAGCTATCGGCAGGGGCGACGGGAAATTCAGGCTTTGCGTGGTCTTGATTTAACGGTCGATCAGGGTGAATTTGTGGCGATTATGGGTGCCAGCGGTTCGGGCAAATCCACCTTGTTGCATCTGTGCGGTGGAATGGATGCTGCGGATACGGGTTCCATCGTGGTGGCGGGCCAGAATTTAACCACCATGTCCGAGCGTGCTCTGACGGCTTATCGGCGGCGGACGGTCGGGGTGATATTTCAGCAGTTTAATCTGATGCCATCACTGGATGTGCGGGAAAATATTCTGTTGCCCGCTCAATTGGCCGGTACGTGCAATGCCACTGTGCTTGCCCGTATGGAGGAACTGGTGGAGGTTTTGGGCCTGAAGGATCGAGTACGGCATCGGCCGGATGCACTTTCCGGTGGAGAGCAACAACGTGTGGCCATTGCCCGGGCACTTATTATGAATCCGCCGGTGCTGCTGGCGGATGAACCGACAGGGAATCTGGATTCGCTCAACGCCGCCATTTTCTGGAAACTGCTGCGACGGGTGCTGGAAACGATGCCCATGACGGTGCTGGTGGTAACGCACGAACCGGCCGCTGCTGCCGAAGCTAAGCGCGTGGTCGTGCTGCGCGACGGTCAAAAAACGGGTGAATTTAATGTGGAAGTTGGTGATGATGCCGGAATCTTGGCAACTCGCTATCAGGCATTGGCGTCATAAGCCGCTGCGGCCAACGCTTTGCTCGTTATTGGTGCTGATCGGCACGGCGCTGATATTTCTGGCCAGCGCGGGCCTTACCTCGGGCCTCGCGTCACTGACGCATGATTTACAACACTTTCAAGGCACCGCGGATGTGCGTGTGGACCCGCGGATAAAAGCGTTTGATGCCGCTTTGCCACCGGGGTTGCTGAAACAAATTCGTGGGCTACCACAGGTGGCGTACGCGGGAGGCAGCGCTGCCGGTATTGTTTACGTGGTGATCCATGGGCGGGTGACTCTGGTGCATGCACGTGGGGTGTCGCTGGCTACGGCCTGGAAATTTCATACGGGAAATTTTGCCGCCGGCGCACCGGCGAAATTCTCGGATCAGGTGGTGCTGGATTCGCGATTGGCCCGGAGTTTCGGCCTGAAGACCGGGGCGGTGATGGTTGTACGCACGGCCCTCGGAAAGACGGTTCACCTGCGGGTGGCGGGAATTATTACACCCAGTCCCATTGAACGGTTTCTGGCACCGCCGGGGGTGACGATGTCCCGTCGGGAACTGGGGTATTTAACCGGTACTGCGCTGCGCTGGCGGCAAATTGAACTTCACCTGCACCATGACGTGCCTATTGCGGGTTTTATAAAAATGTTGCAGCGTCGCAGTGGTCCGGCGGTGGAGGTGCATGCGGCGCAAAAAGGTCCGGCGGCTTTAGCGCACATTCAAACGGCGTTTTCGCGGGTGATGCTGTTTGGGGCTGGGCTGGCGGCGTTGAGTGGGGCGGTGCTGATTGCCGTGATGATGGGGGTGGGTATTCAGGGGCGGGTGCGCGAGTTTGGGCAATTGCGCTGCATAGGCGCGTCACGTGGTCAAGTTCTGCAAACAGTGCTGTTGGAATCGGCCTTGCCGGGCCTGCTGGGAACCACGGCGGGATTGCTGGTGGGATGGGGGGCATCTCTGTGGTTGATTGAACATTTTTCGCAGGTTTTTACGGTGTGTAAAATCGGCCGGCTGACCGTTGCGACCGCAGCGTTGACCGGCTTGGCCGCCACCGGGCTTGGGGCGTTGGTGCCGGTGTTACTGGCGTGGCGCATCGGACCTATGCGGGCGGTGGTTATTGCGGGACAGGTGGTTTCGCCGCGTCGTATCTGGGCAGTGGCGGGGGTGGGGATTACAGCCATCGCGTTGCAGATTGCCTTATGGCAAATTCCTGATCCGACATTGCGGTTTCAGGCTTATTTGCTGGCGGGCGTGCCGCTGATTTTTCTGGGCGTGATACTGCTGGCACCCTTGTTGGCCGTGCTGCTGGAAAAGCTGCTGGGTGGCGTGCTTGCCCGGCTGTGGTGGATTCGTCCGGAATTGCTGAAGGGGGTATGGTCACGGCGGCCTTGGCGCAGCGGGGCAGTGGTGGGGGCCTTGTTGATAGGGATTGCATTTTTTACGGTGATGCGTTCACGGGCGGCGGGACTGGTGGCCTCGTGGGAATTTCCGCGTGGCATGCCGGATGTTTTTGTTTTTAGCCCATTTAAGCCCTTGCCGGCAGAGCGGCTCAGGAATCTCGATAAGGCCGTATCCGGTGTGGCGGCGGCCAGCAGCGTGACGGCTTTTTGGGTGCAGGGAACTGTTGGCAAGGGTGCACCCGGCACCATTTTATTTGTGGCGATCGAGCCGCGATCTTTCAGGAGTGTAGTGCGCGTAAAATTGATGAATGGCCGGTCCGGACAGACGACCCGGGCCTTTGCGGCTCTGGCGGCGGGGCACGGAGTACTTATTGCGGCGCAGGCACGGCGGCAATTCGACCTGGCGGTGGGGCGAAGCATTACGCTTGGTACGCTGGTGGGGCCGGTGCGGTTTAAGGTGGCGGGTATTGCAGAGGTGCCGGAAATCAACATGGCGAATCGATTTCTGCACGCCGGCAGACTTTTCCGCAAGGTGGCATCCATCGCGGTGGTGGGCAGCCGGGAAGAGGCCCGGCAGTACTTTGGCGTTACCGGCATGAACACTGTGATGGTGGATGTAAAGCCGGGGTTTAAGGGCATGGCGGTCATGCTGGAGGTAAAGAAATTCTTATCGCGGCCGCAACATGCAAGCCTGATGGGTTCGCTGCTGGCGTTGTCGGGAGCAGAGTTGCACGGCATCTCGATCGGGGAAATGAAGCGCAATCTGAACGCCATGATTGCGCGGGTGATGCGGGCTCTGTCCATCGTGGGATTGGGTGTGCTTATCGCGGCCAGCGTCGGAGTGTCGCTGCTGCTGATGGCATCGGTGCGCGTGCGGCGGCAGGAACTGGGGATATTGCGGGCGTTGGGGGCGGGGCGCTGGCAGTTGTGCCGAATGGTCCTGGCCGAAACCAGCCTGCTTATTATTGCCGCGTGGATATTGGGAACCGGGCAGGGAATTTACCTCGCGTTCATGGGTACACGCATGGACCAGTTAATGGTGGGTTTTAATTCCCGGCTGGTGGTGGCGTGGGGCGCGGTTGGCGTTTGTGGCGTGCTGACGGCGGGATTGGCGTTGCTGGCGGCAATGTGGCCGGCGGGCCGGGCAACCCGCGAAGCGGCGCGGGCGTTGATTGCCTCGGGCCGCGAATAGCGGAGAGTCGCGTCAGAAAATTTTTTACAGGTGGTGACAACGTGGGGCTGTTTTATCGGGCGTTTGTTGACTCGCGTGTAAACGTGATTAGTATCTAGACTAACGTCGGCGTTGCGGCTTCGGTAAAAAGGTTGTATTGCACCCATGAGTGACCGAGAAAAATTCAGTGCCGATGAACTGGCCATTGTCCTAAGCCATTATGACATTGGGGTGATCGAGGCAATTAAGGAATTTCCGCGAGGCTCACGCAAGGCCCCGAAGCTGCTGGTGCAAACGGAACGGGGTGAATATCTTTTGAAGCGGCGGGCTAAGGGCAAGGATGATCCATTCAAAGTGGCCTTTTGTCATGCCTTGCAGCTTTATCTGGCGCAAAAGCAATTTCCGCTGCCGCACCTGGTTGGAACCCGCAAGGAAAACAACTCCATGCTGCAATGCATGAATAATGTGTACGAACTTTTCGAATATATCCGCGGCTCCGGTTATGACAACTCGCCGGAAGCCACGTTCGATTCCGGTCGAATTCTGGCCCTGTATCATAAATTGCTGCGCGATTACACTCCGGAATACGAGCCCCCCATCGGCAGTTACCACTACAATCGGCAAATTGGAGGCAGTCTGGATCAGATACCGGAAGTCTTCAGCCGGGGCGGGCGCAACACTCCCGCGGATAAAAAGCAGGTCTCAGACACGCTGATTGGCCTGCGTGAGGCGTATCTGGTGGCGGCGGAGAAGGTCAACACGCTGGGCCTGCCGGAGTGGCCGTTGCAGATCGTGCATTGTGACTGGCATCCGGGCAATATGCTCTTCAGGAATCAGCGGGTGGTGGCGGTGATCGATTACGATTCGGCGCGCCTGCAGCAGCGCGTGATTGATCTGGCCAACGGGGCGCTGCAATTTTCGATTTTGGGCGGTGGTGATGATCCGGCGAAATGGCCGAACCACGTGGATGAAACACGGTTTTCCAAATTTATCCGCGGATACGATACTGTGGATATGATCAGTGTGGCGGAACTGAAGGCCATTCCCTGGCTGATGATGGAGGCCATGGTGGCGGAAAGTGCGTTCCACGTGGCAGCCACCGGATCATTCGGCCGTATTGAGGGATATGGATTTTTGCAGATGATTGAGCGTAAAGTAGCATGGGTGCTGGCAAATGTGGACAGACTTGTCAAGCTGGCTTCCCATGAGTAGTATGTAGAGGAGGTAATGGCTCGTGAGGGGGGGACGCTGCTATCCACGGAGGTGCTTATGAACGTCTTAGTTCCACAGACTGGATTGCGGGAGGACTATACCAAAATCTGTGAGCGGATGAAGCGTCTGCGTGTACAGGTGTGTGGTCGTCGTGGACAATCCAAGTTTGCGTATCTCCTGGGGATTTCGCCCTCAACTTACAATTATTATGAAAAAGGCCGCGTGCCATCGGTGGAAATTCTGGATTTGGCCTCTAAAATCAGTGGTGCACCGTTGATGTGGCTGATTCGGGGTGAACCGGAAAGTTTCAATGTGCTGGACCTCAAGGTGATCTTGGGTGAGCTGCCTGTGAAACCCAAACCGCCCAAGGCTGCTGAGCCACTAGGCGAGTCATCGGCCCCGCCGGCATGATGGCTTGAAATAAAGCGATTGGTTGCGGTATGTCATGTTCCTGAGATTTATTTTTTCTTGCCACCGCAATCGGGGTGTCCTGGATCGTCGGCGGACCTTTCTGGTGCGGGGTCTGCCGGTGGTTCTGTGGTGCCTTGGGCTGGCAGTTGGGCGGGTGCAGGCGCAGGTTTCTACCGTGGTACGCGCCGCATTGGCGACAACCCCTCTGAAGGCTGGCTCTTCGGCGGTTCTTGATGTCCACATTCACATAGCGCACGGGTATCATATCCAAAGTGCGCATCCGTATGATCACTTTCTAGTGGCTACGCGGGTAAAGCCGTTGCCCGCGGTCGGCATTGTATTTGGAGCAGTGCAGTATCCGCCGGGGAAGGATATTCCCGCTTCCGCCGCCATTACCGCTTTGGGAAAACTTTCCGTTTATGAAGGGTCGGTGGACGTACGGATACCCATGCACGTAGCGGCCAATGCAGCTTCTGTGCAAACCCTGCGGGTCAACCTGACCACGCAGGCATGTGATGCCAATTCCTGCTTTATGCCGGCAACGTTGCGGCTCAAGCTGGCGGTGCATATTGCATCCACCCGGCCACGGTCGCCACCGACTGCCGGTTCTACAACGGCCAGAGCTCCTCCCAATACATCGGCAACGTATTCAGCCATGGGCGGCAAATCTCATACGGCGGTGTGGTTGCTGGTGCTTTCCGCGTTGCTGGGCGGGATGATACTCAACGTGATGCCGTGCGTGCTGCCGGTGATACCGCTGAAGGTGCTTTCGCTGATGAACCAGTCGCATGGTGACAAGCGCATCGCCCTGCGCCATGGACTGGTATTTGGACTCGGTATTGTGAGCTTGTTTGTGGTGCTGGGTGGAGCGATAGGCCTGTACCAATGGGCTACGGACGGAACCTTTTTCTATGGTTCGCAATTTCAAAATCCCATTTTTATGCTGGGTATAGGTTTAGTGCTGGTGGCTTTTGGCCTTTCGACACTGGGGGTGTGGACCATTCAACCGCCGGCTTCGATTAACCGCCTGGAGGCACCCGGAAATGGATATGTGGCATCATTTTCCACGGGGTTGCTGGCGACCATTCTGGCCACACCGTGCAGCGCTCCTTTTCTGGGCAGCGTGCTGGCGTGGGCGCTGTTGCAACCGTCCTGGGTGGTCGTGCTGTTTTTCGCCTTGATTGGTGTGGGGATGGCGGCACCGTATGTGGTGCTTGCGGCCATGCCCAACTGGCTTGGTTGGGTGCCGCGGGCAGGCCGATGGTCGGATATTTTGAAAAATATCCTCGGGTTTGTGATTCTGGCGGTGGCGGTTTTTATTTTTTCCAGCTTGCCAAGCCGGGAAGAAATTTTGGCGGCGATCAACTTATCGTTGCTGGTCGGTGCGGCTTGTTGGGTGTGGGGACAAGTAGTGACGCTGGATACACCGCCCGAACGGGCATGGTTGATCCGGGGTATTACGGTGGGTTTGGCGCTGCTGGTGGGGGTGGGGCTGTGGCGCTGGTATACACCGGCGGTAAGCGCCTCGGTGCATGGCCAGTTCATTGCGGACCAGCCTGTGGTCGTTAATAAGTGGGAAGATTTCAGCAATGCCCGCCTGCGTGCCGCTCTGCGTGAGCATCATCCCGTGATGGTGGACTTTACGGCAAGCTGGTGCATCAATTGCCGGGCCGTAAAGGCGTTTGTGCTGGACTCACCGGCGGTTCGCAAGGCGGCGGCACATGCCGGGTTAGTGCTGTTAAGAGCCGATTTAACGCAGTCCAATCCGCCGGCGCAATCACTGTTGTTGAAATTGGGTGGTCGATCCATTCCATTTCTGGCGATATTTTCACCGGCGCATCCGTATCATCCGCGGATATTGCGGGATTTGTACACGATTGACGACGTGTTGAAGGCCGTCCATGCGGCGGTGGCCAGGTAATGGGCCTGGGGGCAGGGAGTACGGAATCTCAGTGGCGGCAGGCTGGTTGCCCGCGCAAAGTCTGCATCAACGAATTACGTGGCGCAAAAATTCAACGAAAAAGCCCCGGCTCCCCGCCGGGGTTTTTCAATGCGCCACGTCAAAAACTCTGGATGGAATGATTACTTTGTGCCAGCCGGAACCAGGGCATCCAGGGCGGCCTTGAAATCCCGCTTGGGGGCCAGACCTACGAACCGTTTGGATATCTTGCCTTTTTCAAACAAAATAATGGTCGGTATTGCACTGATGTTGAATTTCATCGCCGTGTCACGATTGGCATCGGTATCCACCTTGCCGACTTTTACGCGGCCTTTGTATTCCGTGGCTAATTCGTCAATGGTCGGTGCCAGCATGCGGCACGGCCCACACCACTCCGCCCAAAAATCCACCAGCACGGGCTGGTTGCTATTGAGCACTTCCTGCTGAAAATTTGCATCTGAAAACTGCAACACATCTGGTCCGGCCATCTTAAACTCCTTTTATTTTAATTCAGATTGCCTGTCACCCGTTTCATACGCAAGAATCGTAGGCGGCCCGTTTGCCGGTGTCAATCCTTACCGCAGACTGTTGATAATTCTTGGACATTGCAGTCCGCAAAAAATGTCTTTTTGCGAAAAACGGCGATGAAATTCCAGCGTACTGCAACAATTCAACGGACTAAGCGTATGACTTAAATAGAGCGGTTCATGCCAACACCAGGGCTGGACTGCTGGAATGTGACGGTTGTGGTTTCAAGGCAGGAGTTTAACCATGCTTGCGTTACCCGGTCATCTGAGTCGGAAGTTGTTGGCGGCTTCGCTGGTTGCCGCGAGTGCTGTTTTGTTTGTGACCTCGGCAAAGCCTGTGCAGGCCCGAGTGGGTTTCACCATTGGAGTGGGTGTGGGGCTGCCCACATATTGCCCACCGCCAGTGGTCTATAGTCCGCCGCCCGTGGTGTATACACCGCCCCCGGTTTATACGCCGCCGGCCCCGGTATATGCGCCTCCAACAGCGCCGGTTTATTACACTCCGCAGCCGGTTTACACACCGCCGCCTGTTTACACGCCGCCGGTTTATTACACTCCGGCTCCCGTGTACGTGCCGCCCCCCGTTTATTGTCCGCCGGTCGTGGTGTTCCATCCATGGTTCTATCATCCCTATTACCATCCCTATTTTTACCATCCGTACTATGGTGATGGTCCGGTGTTTCGGTTTGGATTTAGGTTTGGTCACCGCTGATAAATTCTGCTGCCTGTAGATGGGTAAATTCAGGCATGGCGACTGCGCCGCTTGAATAGTGGGGCCAACGTTGCAGTTGGCCTGTTGGCGGCGCTGTTTGCTGGTTATAGGGCCATACGGATATGTGCTTCGCAAGCGTCCTGCCATTGGTCAAACTTGCTGGATGTGGCAGTAACTGGCTGGGCTTTGTGATTCGTTTCTGGTACCGCCGGCGATGGGGCTTGGCGGTAGCCTGACTTCCCCATCGCTTTTTAAAAAATGCCGTAAAAGCGTAGTTTTTGACAAAAATGTAGCAAGTATTTTTTTGTTATATCATTGCATGGCGTGCTTGCATTATGGTTTATTAGATGGTAATATGTAGCTCGTATGTTTGTGCAGACGACCACATGTAAACGGGTGACAGGCAATCTGAATTAAAATAAAAGGAGTTTAAGATGGCCGGACCAGATGTGTTGCAGTTTTCAGA